>WJJO01000220.1 GCA_014729665.1 Caldifarciminota bacterium | reverse complement strand
GGATACCCGTCTCCTGAGTTCAGGACCCATCAAATCCAGCACCTGACCCGCATTGAATCCCTCATGTTCAGCGGAAAAATCGTAAAGCATGGCGAGCAGTTCCCTCTTGGGTCCCTCAGGGAAAAAATCGACCGGTAATTTTTCTTTTGCCAATCGTACGTACTCGGCGTCCTGAATCATCATCCTCAGCAATCGCTCTTCTAAATCCCCGATCCCTATACAGTTTTTCGATGTCCTGCCGGGAACCCCTGTATCCCTTTCCTCCGGACGCGCCATTGGAGCCAGAACACTCCTGTCTACACCTATCAATTCGGCGGCCTCATCAAGGTACAATTCCCGGCGTAATCGGTCGGGCGCCTTGCGTATTACCGAAGTCATAAGCTCCGCTGTCTGTCTTCTCTCCCTGGTGCCCTTGGGATTGACCAGCTTATACAGAAAGGGTATCGGCTCCGAGGCTTGCTCCAGAAGCCTGCTGAACTCATCAGGGGAATGGGCTGTGATGTACGAATCCGGGTCTTCGCCTTCGGGCAGAAGCAGAAGACCTACATCGAGATCCGCGGCCAACACCTCTCCCAGGGCGCGCTGAGCAGCCTTTCTGCCGGCCTGGTCTCCGTCAAAAACAAGGGTTACCTTATCGGCATACCTGGATAATAGCCTTGCCTGTTCGGCGGTAAAGGCGGTACCTAAGGGTGCGACCACGTTATGGAAACCCGACTGCACCAGCTTGAGCACGTCGGTCTGTCCTTCGACCACGACGACACCTTCACGCCTGAGGTAAGCCCTTGCCTTGGACAATCCGTAAAGGGTCTTTCTCTTCTTAAAAACCCTGGACTCCGGTGTGTTAATATACTTTGCAGGATTATCATCGTCCCCCCAGACCCTTCCTGAAAAACCTACAAGCTTACCCGATGCCGAGTATATGGGAAAAACGATCCTGCCGGAAAGGAATGGGTAAAGCCTTTCGTCCCTGTTCCCGAGTACCCCTGCCTCTGAGAGTACCTTGGTAGGTAATTTGGCCTGACGCGCCGCAGAAAGCAAGCCGGATACGTCCCCGGCTACGAGTCCCAGTCCGAAAGACTTTACGGTCTCCTTTGAAAGCCCCCTTCCTGTAAGGTATTGCAGGGCACCGATACCCGCTTCGGACCAGAGGTTATCCTGATACTGCTTAAGTGCCATCTCCAAAGCCTGAACCAGGGGTTTGGTTGGATCGTCCTGCGCGGTATATGAAATCCTGATCCCCAGACGTTCTGCCAGCCTTTTTACCGCCTCCGGGAAACTCAGGTTTTCGTAGTTCATAATAAAGGTGATGGCATTTCCACCCTGTCCGCACCCGAAACAGTAGTAAGCCTGACGGTCAGGACTTACGTTGAATGAGGGAGTTTTTTCCTTATGGAAGGGGCAAAGCCCTACAAAGCTTCGTCCGACCCTTTTGAGTTTGACGTACTCACCTATAAGGCCGACAATATCGGTCTCCGTCCGGACACGTTCAATAATCTCCTTAGGTATCATGAGGCAAGCCTCAATACGGTAACGCCGTCACCGCCCTCGTAAGGTTCGCCTATCCGGTATGATTCGACATGGCGATCGTTTCTTGCAAAATCAAGAACTACGGTTCTGAGTGTACCGGTCCCTTTTCCGTGAACTACTGTAATCTCATTAATCCCCAGGGCAATTGCCTCCAGAACATGCTCTGAAAGCTTCTGCAGCGCCTCATCTGCGTAAAGCCCACGCAGGTGTAGCCGCGTATTAAACTCAACCTCTTCAGCATCAACCATCTCCAACCCCTCCTTTTCGTCCCCTTCAAGCAAGGTAACGCTCGAAAGCGGCACCGCCATGCGAAGGGTTCCCATCTCCACGAGCGCCTCCCCTGAATGTTCCCTGAGGTCTACGACAATACCTTCACGCTTGAGCTTGGCAACACGAACCTTAGCGCCGACCTCGATTTCGGGTACAACCGGAGTCTGTTCACTTGATTCTAACTCGCCTGCCCTCTCTTCTTCTCTCGCGATAAAATCCTTGGCGTCGAGTATGGATTGCCTGCTGGCCTGGCTTTCCTTTATCTCCCGCACCAGATTTTCTATATCCGCACGTGCACGGGTCAGTATCTTTTCACGTTCCGCGGCCATCTCCTTATCGAACTCCCTGCGTCTGGCAGCCAGCTCGGCCTCGAGTCCCTGATAACTCCTCTTGGCCTTATCCGCCTCCACCAGCTCGTTCTCAAGCCCTTCTCTGAGTTCCTTTGCCTTCCTGTGTTCCCTTGAGAGGTTGGAGATCAGAAGAGAGGATTCTAGAAGCTCCGGACGCAGGTAATTGCGGGCCTTTTCGACGACCGAAGACGGAAAACCAACGTCATCTGCTATCTCCAATGCGTTGGATGTACCCGGGATGCCCATGAGTAACCGGTAGGTGGGTCTGCCTGCAAACTCCATCCCGGCATTCTGCATACCCTGGCGGGATTCGACAAAGTATTTGAGGGACTCCAGGTGTGTGGTTGCAATGACGGTCGCCCCCTTCCCGGCCAGGGTTTCGAGTACAGCCATACCGAGGGCCCCGCCTTCCTCCGGCGAGGTCGATGCACCAAGTTCATCGAGAAGAACAAGGGAACGTTCATCCGCCTGGTTTATGATGGCGCCAAGATTAACAAGGTGTGCTGTAAAACTCGAAAGGTCTGCCTCTATCGATTGCTCGTCTCCTATATCCATAAAGATTTTAGAAAAAAGAGGCAGACATGTATCCGGCAGTGCCGGCACGTGAAGTCCGCACGATGCAAGAAGTGCGGTCAAGCCCACGGTTTTTAAGACAACGGTCTTACCACCTGCATTAGGTCCCGATATGAGAAGTACCCGGGTCTGGGGTTCCAGCTTGAGATCCAGGGGCACCACCTCGCGCTGGAGAGCCAGAAGTGGATGACGGGAAGAAAGTATCTGCAGCCTGGAGGACGCAACCTCGACCGGGTTGGCGGAAAACCTTGCCGCCCAGTCCGCCCGTGCAAAGATGAAGTCGAGTTCTGAAACGACATCCTGGGTGGAACGGATGTCTGCAAGCCTCTCCCTTACGGTCTCGGTCAGTGCAATGAGTATCCGCTTGATCTCGTGCTTCTCTTCAGAGCGAAGTTTCCTCAACCTGTTATTACCCGCCACGCTATCAAAGGGCTCAACAAAAACGGTGGCACCACCGGACGATACACCGTGAACAACACCTTCCATGTCAGACTCATGGTCCTTACGCACCGCAAGCACCAGTCTTCCTTCCCGGAAGTGGATACCCGACTCCTGGAATATCCCTTCCCTTTCGTGCAAGAGTCCCTCGAGACTGTGCAGCAGTCGTCTTCGCTCCGATGCAAGCAGGCGTCTTATCTCAGCCAGACGCGGTGATGCCTGTTCCTTGACCCCGTCTTCGTCTACGGTAGCGAGTATACGCGCCCCTAAATCCTTAAACGAAGTCATCGAGTCTGAAAACGTCCGCAAACGAGGAGCTCGCTCTCTTTTAACCGAACCGAGCCTCTTTTCAATCAGCGAAAAGCCTTCAAGGACTTCAGCCAGCTTCAGGAATCCTCGCGGGTTAAGGTAAGGTTCAGCTTCCAGTGCGGCAATCAGACCTTCAGCCCCGTTACATAAACCTAAAGGCAACGCCTCGTCTAATTCAAGCGCCTCTTCGGTTTCGGCAAAGCGCCCCAGTGAGATTTCTGGATTCGCAGAGGGTGTAAGCGCAAGAGCCCTGCGCTTTCCACCCTCGGTAGCACACTTCTCTGCCAGGATGGCGCGGATGCGCGCAAAATCGAGACGCTCTAACGTCTCTTCAGGTATCAATTAATAATTCTCCTTTTTGCGACGACGCCAAGCCTTACGGCGTGCCTCTATCAATTTACGTTTGCGCTTCTCACTAGGCTTCTCGTAATACTCGTGCCGCTTATAATCACGTAATACTCCTGCCTTCTCGCAGGCCCTGCGGAATCTGCGCATGAAGCTCTCGAAAGATTCGCCTTCACGTACTTCAATACCTGCCAATAGATTCACCTCCTTTCACCCGGCGTTTTAACTGTTGCATAAATCTCCTTTACAATTCACTCAAACCAGTACAGCATTTCATTCTGCACAGTCTGTTTTATACAGTTATCTGTCTTCCTCAAAGTTCAGAACTTACGTTAAGAGGATCATTTACCCTAAACGTCATAGATATTGTAAACGTTCGCCAATCCTGCAACGGCTGCGGTTTCGGTACGCAGTCTTCGTCGTCCCAGCGAAAAAACCTTAGCCCCTGCCGCGGTTAACTCCTCTATTTCATCCGGGGCAAAACCGCCTTCAGGGCCTATAATCAACAAAAGACGCCGCACGCGCCTTTGAATCAACCTTTCTCTTAACCGGTGCCTGGCATCCTCCCAGGCTACCAATGTATGATCGTAATGAATAATTCTAGTAATAAAATCACGCAAGTCAAGCAAAGGCAGGATTCGTGGACAGATCGAACGCATCGACTGCTTCATTGCCGAAATTATAACCTTCTGAAAACGATTTAACTTCTTTTCGCCGTCCTCCCATCGGGGAACGGTTCTGGAGGTTGCCAGCGGCTGAAAAGCTGTTACCCCCATCTCGGTGCATTTCTCGAAAAGAACCTCAATCCGCGGGGCCTTAATTATCCCGAAACCCAGTGTTACCTCGAGAAGGGCTTCCCTGGGTTTACGGCGTGTGGATATCACCTGACCTTCCACAAGCCCCTCAGTAGCCGATTCCACTAAAACCTTGTATTCCATCCCGACTCCATCTGAAATCAGAATCTGTGAACCCTTCCGGTGCCGTTTTACCTTGAAGATATGTTTGGCCTCTTCACCAACGATCTTTATCCTGCCGCCCGAAATCCTATCAGGAGGCGTGTAAAAAAGCTCCTTCATCGCTTTGGCTTCGACGGTCCAGGGGTTTTATAGTCGTTCTTAGCCAAATCCTCTAAAAG
>WJJO01000219.1 GCA_014729665.1 Caldifarciminota bacterium | reverse complement strand
AAGGATTCGTGCCTTCGACAGGATGCCCGACGGTTCATTCCTGATTTCGTTAGACGACGGTGTGGAGTTCGGTTCGTCCCTCCTCAGAATCGATCCTGAGAATAACAAATCCGTTACCCTGTGGCAAGGTGACACCCTAATAGGTGAGATTGCAGCTTCAGATGCAGGCAAGGTATACTTGACTGCTCGCACCCAGGGTGAGTTGTGGGATATCTACGCATTCAACGACGGGATGCTTAATAAGGTTACATCGACCCCCTGGGCGGAGTCGGGGCTTTCGTTCAATCCCCGGGGTCATCTCCTGTATCACGCCAACCCTTACGGTCCAAGGGGTGAGGTCGAGGCATATGTTTATGATCCGGAGACCGGAAACCACCGGGTTCTTGCAGGACCGAGTTACACGCTCAATCCGGTTCAGGTCGGAGACGAACTGTTCTTCCTTTCGTTGGCTTCCGAAGGCTACGAAGTTTACAGCACGCCTTTTATCTCCTCACCGGTGCTGTTTCCCCGCAGGATTAGTGAGCAATCAAGTGCCCCGGATTACCCAGAAGGATTCGTAAAGAAATCACGCCTCAGACCCTACACATCGCTTCTCCGTCCGTGGGCAAGGATACCACTTTTGATACCCACATACGACGATACCGGTTCTGTAGACGGCCTCGATCTGGGGATCTTCCTACTCGGAGCCGATGTTCTGGGTGAAAACTCCTACGAGGTAACCTGGAACCTTTCTGCCAATCGACTTTCCCTCAACTGGAAAAACCTGCGTTTCGCTCCGCTCAATCTGAACCTTGCCTATTCTCATTTGCCGGTTGTGTACCCGGACGGTAACTATCACTACGAGTATTACGTAAATCCCTCATTCACCTACCCTCTGGTTTACCGTAACGGCAAAGGATTAAACTTGCTTCGCTGGGGCCAGGGTTTGGCTACCCGCGCCGATTCTGTAAAGCACCGGACTATTCATTCAAGCCTGGCGGCAGTATTCTCATGGCCGGGCTTTGCCGCAGGCATTTCCTCAACCCATTACTGGGAATCGCCGATGTTTTCCTTAAGGCAGCGTTCGAGTGTGGCTGGTCGTGCCGCAATCGCAGCCGACATCGCAGGCGGGGTAATGCTTGCAGATATAGAGCCGCGCTTAGATATGACGTCATACGAGGGAGAGATATCTTATTCCTATCACGATGAGGTACGCGGTTACGACACCTTGAGAACCTCTAGTCCGTTTTTTGCCTCCGCTACGCTTGAGTACAGACACCGACTTGCAAAGATGCGTTTCGGCATATGGAACCCGAATATATTCTTTGAGGATTTATACGTAAATATCTTCGTCGATGCCGCCTTCGACACCGATGCGCTTATCGGCGCCTCGGCAGGGATAGAACTTTCACCCGAGGTCCACCTGTTCTGGGGATATGTCAGGATCGCGCCTGTACTTGGACTGCACGTCGATATGGATGGTGAGATTGACCTTCACCCGGGTTTTAACTTCACAATGCCTTTGGAGATTAGCGGGAATAGACAGGATGCGGCAAGATTCGTTCGCGATCCCAAGTTGGATGAGGATATCGATCATTTCAGGTTCGGGAAAACCGTCGAATTCTAAAAACCATCAAGCTTGACAAACGGTGGTTTGCGGGTAGTATCTGAAGTCGAGTCCGATGTTTGAAACAAGCAAGATGAAGCACCGGGCAAAATAATGTTTTAAGGTTTTACTTCAAGGAGGAAAACACATGCCCACTGGTAAGGTAAAGTGGTTTGACAACAAGAAAGGTTATGGATTCATCGAGTTAGACGACGGTACCGGTGATATCTTCGTTCACTATGCCGACATACTCGAAGAGGGCTTCAAGTCGCTATCCGAGGGCGATAACGTAAGATTTGAAATCTCGGATACTGAAAAGAGCCGTAAGGCGACTAAAGTCGAAAAACTATAGAGTCACGGGAACTCCAAATCGGAACACACACCAGGTGTACCTTTCCCTGGGTTCCAATTTGGGCAGGCGTGAAAAGTGGTTGAGGAAGGCATTTGAGCTTTTAGAACAAGGCGGGGTGCGGATATTGAAACGATCTTCGATTTACCGCACCTTGCCCCGGGATTTCAGGCTTCAACCGTCTTTCCTTAATCAAGTCCTAAAGGCGTCAACGACCCTTTCAGCAGAAGATGTTATGCATCTCATCCGGCGAATCGAGCATCGTATCGGCAGATTCAGACCCTTCCCTGATTCGCCGCGTAAGATTGACATCGACCTGCTTTTTTATAATAATACTATAATGCAAACCTCAACCCTAACCATCCCTCATCCACGGATAGCAGTCAGGTCCTTCGTACTGGTTCCCCTTGCCGAGATTGCCCCTTTGCTAATCCACCCCGTGTTGAAAATCAGCGTATTAGAGATGCTTCGCCGCGAGGGATGTAAGGGGGTGATGCGGTGGCGGTAAAGAGGAATCTGGTTTGCATAGACGGTGTTATCGGTGTCGGCAAGACCAACCTTGCCTTAAAGCTTGCCGCAGAGTGGGGTACGGTTACGCTTCTGGAGGAGTCTTTAGAGAATCCATACCTGGATCGATTCTACGAGGACCCGGATACATTCGCATTCCCGGCTCAGCTTCACTTCCTGATGGCAAGGTATCGGGAACTTGCGAAACTCAAGCAAACGAGCCTGTTTGAAAGGGCGGTCGTTGCAGACTACACCATCTACAAGGACTGGATATTCTCCTCCATAAACCTGCCCGACAACGACTTCACAATATACGAGAAGATGTTCAGGGACATAGTCGAGAAGGTTCCCGAGCCGGATTTGGTGATACTGCTTCAAGCCAGGGTGGATACCCTGATGCGCCGCATCTCCCGCAGGGGCAGGGAGATTGAGAAGGGAATCGCCCGCGAGTACCTGGAAAGTCTTTCAGAGGCTTACAACAGCTTCTATTTTACCTATTACAACGGCCCCTTGCTGGTGGTAAACACCGATCATTTCAATCCCGAAGACAGCCGCGAACACTTTTCAAGGCTTCTTGCAGAGATAGACGCAACCGGTCAGGGAAGACGTTTCCTGGGGACCGCATAGGATTCGAGATGAGCCGCAGCTATCCTGACGAAAAGAAGTCCTTCAGCGTCCCGCGCATTATGAAGATGAAGGGAAAGGGTACACTGGCTACTATAACCTGCTACGATGCAACGTTCGCCAGGATAATCGATAAGACTCCGATACAACTTGTCCTCGTCGGTGATTCGGCGGCCAACGTTATATATGGGTTGGATTCCACCCTTCCGGTGAGTATCGACGAGATGGTAATGCATACCCGTGCGGTGGCGGCGGGATTATCAAAGGCCCTTCTGGTTGCCGATATGCCTTTTGGTTCTTATCAGCCCTCGGCCGAGATTGCAATAACCAACGCGAGTAAGCTTCTTGCGGCAGGCGCTCAGGCGGTCAAGGTCGAAGGTGGCAGCCCGCACATAAGGGAAATTATTGGAAAGCTGGTCGAGGTTGGGATACCTGTGATGGGGCATCTGGGGCTTACGCCCCAGTCGGTGCACAAGATAGGCGGTTACAAGCTGCAGGGCAAAAAGGATGCTGACGCCGAACTGATGCTTTCCGAGGCCGGGCTGCTTGAGGAAGCGGGATGCTTCTCCATAGTCCTCGAGAAAATCCCTGCAGAACTCGCAGAAAAGATCACCTCCGCAGTCTCCGTCCCCACCATAGGCATCGGTGCGGGACCGGACTGCGACGGGCAGATACTCGTGCTTTATGACATCTTGGGCCTCGATCCGGAGTTTAAGCCCCGCTTCGTGCGGCGCTACGCCGAGCTCGAACAGGTTATAAGAGAGGCCCTGGAGCGTTATACCGAAGACGTTAGCCGTGGTAAATTCCCATCTGAAGAGGAAAGTTTTTAAGGACACTCCTTTTTGAGAATTGCTTAAAAAACCCAGGCAGGCTAAAACGGAGGACACCCTTTCAGGGTGTTAACGATTGACAAACCGTTTTAGACAGGCTGGAGAGCCTATCCTCCAGCCCCTTCTCAATTGATGAGAATTATTACTTGACGTAGACAACCTTACCGGTCTTTGTTCCCTCAGCCGTCTGGAACTGCCAGAAGAAAACCCCTGCGTCGATATCCGGATTACAGGTCACCTCTCCTGAGGAGTTCGACTGACCGTCCTCTGCATGCACCAGGCGGCCCGAGGCGTCGAAGATACAAAGCGAGTAGATGGCGGTTGCAGGGGCTGAGAGTTTAATCACACCTTGCTGAATGGTAGCTGTGAGTTTCAGTTCAGGTTCATATAGTTCTTCTTCGACTGCTATTATTTCCTCCTCAACCGCATTCTTCGAGTTCATCCGCAGGATAGGGCCGACGTCTGAATCGATTGTATCGGCTCCATTGATAATATTATCCCACACCTGCTGGTTTGTAGCGTGAGGGTATGCACTCCATACAAGGGCTGCCAGGCCTGCTATCTGAGGTGTCGTGAAGGAAGTCGCCTGCACGCCGCCGTATCCGCCGCCTCTTTTGGTCGAAAGTCCGCCGGGTGCGAATATCTGCACCCAGTCCCCGTAGTTTGAACCTGTCCATCTACCACCGTCTGATTGTATACCTCCAACAGCCATAACCTTATCGTAAGCGGCAGGATAGAAAGGATCGTCGATATTACTGTTTGCCGCCCCGGCACACAGAAATGCACCCCTGTCCCATGCATCGTTCATTATGTTATTCAAGAATGAATTGTATTCGTATCCTCCCCAACTCATACTGATTGCCTTAACGTCGTTATCGACGGCGTAGTTGATTGCATTAGTTATCATAGACGTATACAGGTCATTATCTCCCCATATCTTGCAGGCCATCAGGTTACCATCGCCTGCCACACCGGCGATACCGATACCGTTATCTATCTTTGCACAAGCAACACCGCAGCACTGGGTGCCGTGCCCGCCTATATCGTAGTAATCGGCATCGTCCTCGTTGAAGTCCCACCCCATATAGAGATTGTCTACAAGATCCTCATGTGTCGTGTCAACACCCTGATCGAGTACGGCAACACCTGCACCCTCGCCCGTTGTTGTATTCCAGGCGATATCGGTTTCTACAAGCGGCTTGTCCCACTGGTCGGGGTACCGGGGATCGTTGGGTGTATAGGGATTGGGACTCATAACACGGGAGTGAGACTCATCCTCATATTCGTAAGGTTCATCATAGTAACTTATCGGCTGAACGTCGAGGATAACGTCAGGGGTTACCGATTTCACACCGTGCAGTCTTTCCAGCTTGTTTACGGCAAGGTTGATGGTTGTCTGATCCTCGGTTGAGAACTTCAGGATGTACTGATCGCCGTACAGCTCCATCGTCTCCTCTGACGGATTCGGGTAGTAGATGAGAGGTTTGACCTCTATGCCGAGTGGTTCTGCAAACTTCTCTAATCGACTGAGATCCGATGTTT
>WJJO01000218.1 GCA_014729665.1 Caldifarciminota bacterium | reverse complement strand
GTCCTGAAGGAACGAATGTAACTATCTCTGCACTCTCCAACTCTACCTCGAACGGCTCTACAAGGTAGTCATACAGGGCTGAGAGTACCGAGATGAGAGGTCTTACCTCTTCGTCATAAGGTTTTGCGCCGTCGTCTTCCCACGACCAGGAAAAGAGCATCCCCTTGTTGTATAACTCCTGTGCCTTCTCGGCACTGCACAGCTCCCGGCACCGAGATACCAGATAATCGAGCGAGTCCTGGGTCACGGGCACTGTCTTTACCTCGTAGCCGTCGCGAGATACGCAAAAGAGATAAAGCTCCTCGTCACTGGAGTAGATCATTAAAAGTTTCTGCCCTTCGGGCAAGTCACCTCGCAACACCCCGATATCCGTGGGATTAACGCGTACGGCAAAGGCGTAGTCGGGATCGGACTGTATCTGTGCGGCAATGGTGAAGTACTCCTCCTTGGTTTCGGCAAGGGTTTGGGAAAGATCGGCAATTATCTCATCGTCCCTAAGCGAGTCGGGCTTTGCCTGTTCTTCAGCAAGCTGCTCTTCGAGCTCTTCCAGTTCTCCTGCAAGCCTCTGACTCTCGTCGAGATTTTCCTTCATCTCACCCGTCCCGAGATCGATCTCGTAGCGTTCCTCGAACGCCTCCTTGAGTTCTTTTAGTTTTGAACGTTCGATGTACCCGAAGGCCTCCTCCGTCCGGCCTTCCTCCAGAAGCAGCGATATCAATGGCTGGTACTGCTCAGAGACCTTTATGATGGCTAACTCGAGTTGTTCTGCTGTTTCTACCCGCGAAAGTGAAGCTTCGAGCAATTCGACAGACTTTTCCAGATAAAATAATGCTGAATCTGTCTCCCCCATGTTTCTGTAGGTACGTCCGATAAGATTACATGTAACGGCCACCGAAGGGTGATCATCTTCAAACCTTTCCAACTGGATTTCCAGAGCCTTTTGGTAGTTGTTTAATGACTGCGGGTAAAAACCATGCTCGTTGCATATTGCACCAATACGAATGTGGGAAAGTGCTACCTCGGGATGTCTTACCCCTTGTGATATACGTCGAATCTCGATAGCCTTTCTGAAATGGCTCCAGCCTTCCCTGTATTCACCCTGTTCTATATAGAGTGCGCCTATCTTCATGTGAGCTTCGGCAACAGCCGGATCCTCAGAACCCAAAGCATTTACTCCGATTTTCAAGGCCTGTTCGTAAACCTCGAGTGCTTTATCGAAGTCCTCGGCAACTAAATGCGCATTGCCAAGGCTTTGCAGGCTTAATGCAGCGAGCTTGGCCTGCCCCTTGGGAAGTTCCCTGCAGAGTTCCAGCGCGGTCTCGGCACGTTCGGTAGCTGTGGTGATGTTTCCGGAACGTAGGTAGGCTTCTGAGGCCCGGTTAAGGAACAGGCATAGTTCAACAGAATCACCTGACTGCATTGCATCGGTAATCTTGGTTTCCAACATTCCCGCAGCCTCCTCATACTGCCCCCACTTCATCAGTCTTTCAGCTTCCTTTGTGACCGAATCTGTTTCCGGTGAAACGTAGGCCCTGAAGCCAAGCCTGCCGGTACGTGCTGAAAGGACTGCAGGCGTGACTAAAAGAACAACTATGGATACGAAAACCATTCTCTTCACAATACTTCTCCTATATGGTAAAGATTATTCGCCTGCGTAGAATTGTCAAGATAACGTATACTGACTGAAAGCTTGTATCTTGATTGTTTTATGTTTTTGGTTATAGTTCAATCATGAAAAACGCCCTGTCTGTTGACGTCGAGGAATGGTTCTGCGGACATATATTGCAGAAGGGATTAGATGAAAAAGGATGGGAAGCTCAGGGGTTACGAGCATTAAAGGTCACGAGAAAACTATTAAGAATACTTGAAAGACACAAAACCAAGGCGACCTTTTTCATGTTAGGATGGTTAGTGGAGCGTATCCCGGAATTGATAATCGAAATTGAAGAGGCTGGTCATGAAATCGGAATACACGGTTATGCACATGTTTCAATAACCGAAATGACACCTGAAGAATTTGAAGAAGATCTGGTTAAGGCTCTTAACATAACGAAAACCTTCGCCAAAAGTAAAATCTATGGATTCAGGGCTCCTCACTTCACGATAACAAAAAAAACGTTATGGGCTTTGGAGACGTTGACCAAACACGGATTGAAATATGATTCTTCCGTATTCCCCCTAAGTTTTCATCCTGACTATGGAATAGACGATTCTAATCTTTCTATTTATAAAATTACCCCTCGAATGATCGAGGTTCCATTATCGGTAATTGATATCTTAGGAAAAAGGGTTCCCTGCTCTGGTGGAGGTTACTTCAGGGTTTACCCATACGGTTTAACAAAATACCTCTTAACAAGATGTAACCGGGAAGGCCGCCCGATTGTATTCTATTTACACCCATGGGAACTCGACCCGGATCAACCAAGAATACACATTCCTTTTTATAACAAAATAAGGCATTACTATAATTTAGATAAGGTTGAGTACCGGTTGAACAGGCTTCTTGAAGATTTTTCATTCTCAACAATAAAAGAGGTTATCGGTCTATGAGGAAACTCACCCAGGCCGAGTTCTGGAACAGGGAAGCCGAGGATTTTGACGCTATTTATACTCGCAAGAAAAACAAGTTTCTGATTTACGTCGATAAGATATTCCGCTGGGCAATTTACAGACGTTTCGAGGACGTTCTTGCATATTCGGAACCAATAAAACCGAAAACATTCTTAGATGTAGGATGCGGAACAGGACTTTATTCACTGGAACTGGCGCGAAAGGGTGCGGTTAAAGTTACAGGATTAGATATCTCCAAACGGATGATAGAGCTTTGCATTTATCGTACTCGCAAGGAAGGTCTCGGCAAGAATACGGAATTCCTGAACGTTGATATAAAACACTTTGAGTCAAAAGAGCGTTTCGACATCGGTATCGGTATGGGCCTTTTCGACTATATCGCAGAACCGTTGCCTGTACTTTACAAATTCAGGGAGTACATCAAGGGAAGCATATTTCTATCCTTCCCTATTCGCTGGCACTGGAAAACACCGCCCCGTATCATAAGAATGGGTCTCAAACGCTGTCCTGTTTTTTTCTATACGTCAAGACAGGTACGAAGACTCCTTACCGAAGCCGGATTTTCTAAGATTCGTATACGACCCATGGGACCCATGTACTTCGTTATTGCAGCATAAAAAACCCCCGGCACACCGGCCGGGGGTTCACAATAACTCGGCGGCGACCTACTCTCCCACGCCTGATGAGCGCAGTACCATCGGCCCTGAGAGGCTTAACTTCCGTGTTCGGTATGGGAACGGGTGATCACTCCCGGTATAACCGCCGAAAAACCAATCCCATAAAAATGCTTCGCATTTTTATGGGGACCCCGGGGAAGCTTTCCCTTCGGGATCCAACTTTCCAGATTGTCCAATACTCCCACAGGAAAAGAATTATAATCAATCCCGACCCGGTGTCAAGCGTTGAGATAATACTTAATCATTATTTTTGTATCATCGATATCTGCAATCTTAAAATAGCTTGCAAGTTTTTTCTCGAATTCACCTCTTGTGAAGGGAACGTGGGGCCTGCTCAGGTACTCCTCGAGTTGAATCATTGTGCTGTAGTGTTCGTGGTTCTGATTAGGTATATCCAGCACAAACCGGCTTCCAGATTTACATACCCTATGCAGTTCTGCAACAGCCAGGTTAACGTAAGGTAATCCGTGATATTCAAGCACCCCAATACACGCCCCAATATCGAAGAAGTCGTCAGAAAATGGCAGACTTGAAAGGTCTGCGACCTTCAATCCACAGGTTTTGATATTTTGACGTTCCAGGAAAGCCTGCATTAATTCGATTGTTGCGGGACTGATATCTATACCATGATAGGTTGACGGCCACTCGTACAGCTTATAAGAAACCAGACCCGCACCACAGCCGGCATCGAGGAATTTCATGCCCGGATGCGGATTCAGGAACTTACGGATATCAGGATTACCCATGTTGCAGTGCCTGCCTCCTTCAATCAACGCACTGAACTCCGGGGATTCTTTGAACTCCTGCGGAACTGAGACGAACGAATCGATTCCCCCGTTATACCGTTCGATACACTCATCGTATGCCTTGCGGATACGTTCCAGTTGCTTCTTCATTCCATCCTACTTAACCACAAGCAGTTCATCCCAGCGGGTGGTACAGGCGGGCGACAGGCGGTTTTGGGTCATGTACCAGCGCTCTTTGCTCTCGGCACCGAGACGTACGGTCTGGGAACCGTACTTGGAGTTGATGAAATCCATCGTCTTCATCTTCTGTTTTGCCCGCGGTCCGTATTCCTGGTCTGCAAACAAGGTAAGCTGCTGGCGGCGCTGGGGCGTGAGGTCGGTAAGCATTATCCCCGCCTTCATGTACCGGTAGCCTCTCCTGAATATCTGTTTCAGGATCCTGGTAGCCGCGGTGATGCATCGGGAGGTGTCGGCCGTGTACTGATTGAGTTTGGCGGTGCGGAAGTTCCCGTAGTACGTTTCAGCAGAGTGCGGGCTCGTGTGAAGAAATACCGATATGCATCGGGTAAGGCTTCCCTGTCCCCGCAGCTTCTCGCAGGCTCTGGCGATGTAGCCTGCCACAAGGCCGCGCATGTGTTCGTAATCGGTGACCCGCTCGCGAAAGCTCCGGGAGACCATTATCTGCTTGCGGGCAGGCAGGTCCTCCAGCTCTATACAGCTTTCTCCCCTTAACTCGCGCGCGGTACGTTCCAGCACCACGTTGAAACGTTTGCGCACGACACGCGGGTCCTGGGCTGCGAGGTCAGCCGCTGTCTTGATGCCGTAGTTCGTGAGTCTTTCTCCCCAGCGATGACCCACACCCCATATATCGGTAATCTCAACCTTTTCCAAGGATTTTGCAGTCTTCTCAGGACTTTCCAGGACGTATACCCCTTCGTGCACCGGTTCCTTCTTTGCGATTCGGCCCGCGACCTTGGCAAGGGTTTTTGTCTGTCCCACACCGATGGACACGGGAAGTCCGGTCCACTTCAGCACCGTCGCCCTTATCTCCCGGGCATAGGCGCAAAGGTCCCTTGTCTTAAACCGGTGCAGACCCAGAAAGGCCTCGTCGATGGAATATATCTCGAGCTCGGGAGTGAATCTTGCGAGTATCTTCATTACCCTGGCCGACATGTCGCCGTACAGGGTATAGTTAGAGGAGAAAACCGCAACGTTGTTTTCTTTCATGAACTTGCGCCACTTGAACTCCGCCGCCGCCATCGGGATGCCCATAGCCTTGGCTTCGGCAGACCGGGCGATGATGATGCCGTCGTTATTCGAAAGCACCACTATGGGCTTACCTTCGAGCCGCGGCCTGAACACCCGCTCGCACGATGCGTAGAAGTTGTTGCAGTCGACCAGCGCGAACATAATCTAATCCATTTCAAATTTCAAAATGCAAATATCAAATTGCAAATTTCTCTCCAATACGCAGCCGATATTTAGTCTATTCAACATAGCAAAACACCCCTTACACCTTGTGGATGACTGAGGTGACCACGCCCCATACACGGAGTTCGTCTCCTGCGGGGATATCGGGGTAGTTCGGGTTCTCCGAGCGCAGGATTGCCCGGCCGTTACGCATCACCAGCCGCTTCACGGTCAGTTCGCCCGAGACCACCGCGATTACTATCTTTCCGTGCGCAGGGTCAAGCGACCGGTCGACGATGAGGATATCTCCTGAGTAGATCCCCGCGCCCGTCATGGAGCAGCCCGATACCCTTACGAAGAAGGTGGCCTCCCGGTGCTTGACGAGAAGTTGATTGAGGTCGAGGTACTCCTCGATGAAGTCGTCGGCAGGGGAGGGGAAGCCTGCAGACACGTTGTAGCCGTACAAGGGAAGCGGAATCGACTCGACCCCGTCCACGGCAGGGGTAATCTCTGTAATCTCCGATGGGTCAGGATTGATGCCGTATGCGTTCATGTTATACTCCCTTTTGGTTGCATTTAATTACAGCATAACCCTCAGCCTGCACTCATCTTCGCCCCGGATGACCGAAGACAGAAGACTGACTTCTACCTCTCTGCCCAAAGCCTGCTCGAACATCTCCTTGACCCAGCCCACGGAACAGGCGCAGTAGCAGTCGGGAGCGTCGGCGACCAGTTCCTTCATGCCGGGGCAGTAGCACTCAGGGTAGACGACGTAGACCTCATCATCTTTTCTTTTAAGCATCGGGTATACCGCCTCAAGGTTATCCAGGAACTCGGCGTCGTTTTTAGCCTCCTTGGCCGCCTTGCGGGCCTTCGAAAGCATCGCATCAGGCAGGCAGGCCCTGCCCCGTTCCTCGAGTATCCGGGTCAGTCTTTCTGCGCTTATCCTGCCTTCGACTTCACTTAAGAGGTCCAAAAGCCACTGTCTTCTGTTGCGTTTAGCCATAATGTCTCTATTACCTTAATAATCTTAAATTGCATCCACTATCTTCTGTAGGGCCTCAAGCCCCATGGATTCGGCGTCGCGTGCGACCTCCAGAGCGGCAATCGCCTTGCCTATGCGTTCCTTATCGGTATAGAAGCTCGGCTTGCCGGTGTACCAGGGATAAAGTTCGGTTACCCGGTACAGGCTGCGCGCCACCTTGTCGTAGCGGGAGATGGCCTCCTCGAACAGGGGATCGAGCTCTTCATCTGCAAGCCGCTCTTTAGCCTGTTTGAGAAACTCTACGGCATAGGCCCGGCACTCTGACCACACCTGGGTGTTGTACTTGAAGCCGTGTACGCACTCGGGGTTATTAAAGAGCGTGTCGTCCTGGAGTGCGGCAATCCATAAATCGTACGCCTCAGGCCCTGAAGCATATCCTTCGAATGTCCACTCCTCGGGACTCTCGGCAATCTCCAAGGCAAACTGGAGGGCTTCGGCAACGGTGGTGCGGTCGTCTAGAGGCTCGCCGGGTTTTACCGCATACATCTCTATCATCTGGACTTCAAGCTTGCCCAGGTCTTCCCACGGCAGGGGCATCTTGTATCCTTGCCTTATCGGCCCGGAGTAGTAGTAGCCTTCCTCGTCGTATCCTGTAATGACGTAGAATTCGGGGATGTTGAGCTCCCAGCCGTAGCAGGGATATCCTTCATCTATTGCTGCGCGAACCATGTCCCAGGCTTGGCTCTGCACGTCTGCAAAGTTCGAGTCGGTGCTCCAGGCCATGACGCCCTCAATCCTGTAGCCTACGTTTTCACCCAGTTCGAACGTCTTTGAGGTAACCCATGCGGTAGGGCCTGACGGGCATAACTGCTCGTGGATATTTATTACGAACGCGTGACCTGTGCCGCCATAGAGCCAGGCATCGGAGACATCCATCTCCAGATAGTCCAGGCAACCTTTGATGCATGCTATATGGGTAGTCCAGAAGGGCTTCCAGGAAAGGTTCTCGAGCTCGGTAACCTGGATTTCTTCCGGTTTCTTTTTATCCTTCTTCTTGCCCATTACCGGGGACACGAGTAACACACACAGTCCCAAAACTGCTAATCTTTTCATTACTCCTCCTGGAGTGTTTTAGATGCTTTCAGCTATCTTCTCGAGGGCAGCAAGGCCCTTCTCCTCGGCTTCACGTGAGACCTTCAAGGCTTCTATCGCCTTTTTCGTACGTTCCTTATCCTTCACGTGTTCGGGGTCCATGCCCTGGAACGGGAACAGTTCTGCAACCTGCTCGAGATTGTCACGGACTATCTTATAGTGGGATGTAGCCTCGTCGAACATAGGGCTCAGCTTATCGTCCAGTCGCTTCTTTGCCTCTTTTAAGAACTCCACCGCGTATTTCCGGCACTCTGTCCAAACCGCAGCGTTGTAGGCCGCTCCGTGAGGATGCGCTTTGCCCGACTCGAACGCTTTAATCCAGTTATCGTAGCCTTTACTGCCTGCTCCTGCGAAAGCCCACTTGCCCGTTTGGGCATAGGCAACCGCGAACTCGAGTGCCGCTTTGACCACGGTGACATCGTCTGCAGGACCTTCTTCCAGGGGCCTGACCGCGTGCATGTCGATTACACCGATATCTGTTTCACCCAGTTCCATCCACAGCTTGGGTTTGGTGTCGGCGTCCGCTCCCGGCCCGAGGAAATGGTAGTGGTTCTGATCGTAGCCTCTAATCACGTAGTACTCGGGATAAAGGAGCTCCCAGCCGTAGCAGGGGGAGCCGGCGTTGAGGGCGAGGTTCACCAGTTCCCACGCCTCCTTCTGAAGCTCGGGGAAGTTTTCCATTCCCTTATGCCCGTGCACGGTTTTTATCTCATACCCAAGATTGCGGCCCAGCTCGTAGAACGGTTCCGGCTCCCAGGTGGTGGGACCCGAGGGACATAGATCCGCCGAAACGTTTAGTACGAACGCGTGCCCGGAGCCGCCGTACACCCATGCTACGGAGTGACCGAGCTTAAGATAATCAACGCATCCCTTTATGCAGCCTACGTGAGTGGCCCACAAGGGCTCCCAGTCCAGTCCTTCTAAAATGTTCATAAGCATAAGAGCCTCCTGACACGTAACATACACGGCTCCCTACACTCGTGATATTCCCTTAACGTATGATATCTATTCCTCAGATAAGGACTCATGATACCTCCACTGTCTTCTGGGAAGAGTATACAAATTTTTCCAAACTTGTCAAGTAGTTTGATACTTACTTTAAGGTGAAGAATCCGGTGTTTTTTGCGTACTCGGTATAGGCCTTTCCGTATCGTTTGATAAGGTCAGCTTCTTCCGCAAGACAAACCCAGATAAACAAAGGTATCCAGATTATTGAATAGAGCGCTAAGAAGGGTGAGTGCAGGAAGAAGGCCATCACCCACCATACGAGGAGTTCTCCTGCGGCCTGTGGATGACGGATCCTCTTGTATATCCCTGCGTAAGGTTTGAACTCCTTCGTAACGACCATCGTACCCTTGCCCGCATCCGCCATCCCCTTGAACCAGAGGTAGAAGGCTGGTATTACCAGCAAGCCTCCGGCAGCGGCAGATATCCACCAGGGCCATGGGAATCGGTTGAGGACGGGTACCGGCAGGGGGAAGAAGAAGTAGCAGACGTAACAGGCCGCAGCCAGGGTCATGAAAAGGGCAGAAATGATCCGGTTGAGGGTAGCGCGTTTGTACGCGCGGTCGCCTATCTTTTTCTCAAGTTTGGCAATCCGTACGCTTGCAAGGTAGAAGCAGGTAAACAGGGCAGTAGATGTGACCAGCACACCGATATTAATCCAGGAAATCATAAATAGCCTCCGCAGGAATTTTACTTCCTGTGGAGGCTTAGTCAACTAGTAGTTTATTTAAGCGAGCAGAAACCTCAGTCGTTTATAGCCTTATTACCGCAGCCGCCGCAACCCTGACCCCGGGTTCCTGTACCCCGGTTGCCTTGATTACCCCCGCCGCAGCCTGAACCGCAGCGTTCAAACGCGGGAAGATGGTTGTTTAACGATGCATTCATGTTGTATTCGAAGACCTCCCGTACGTCGTCGGGTAAATCCAGTTCAAGGTATCCTTCGTATATAGCGGCGTTGTCCTTCTCGGCCTGGACCGATGCCTCGCATGCCTGGGCCACCGATTCGAAACGTGGAACGTTTGCAGAGTCCCAGACTGATTCGGGAACCTCTAACTCGTACTTTTCGAATAGATCTGCAAGCATTCCAGCATGGCGTCGCTCTGCCTTGATGATATTCTTGAAGGGCCTTACGCTGCCGAAGTCCTCGAGTACTGCCTCGTAAGTCTGTTCGGCCTTGTACTCGTCCTGTATAGCCTCGGTCATGGCGTCTATTACCTCGGATGAAAGTGTTCGGGCATTTAACCGGGAAGCGCCGAGAATTAAGAGTCCTAATCCGACGTAGACGGCAAGCTTGGTTTTAAACATAATCTCTATCTCCTTAGTAGGGTTTTTTTATTTGTATGTATTATAGGTCTGAAATGCTGACCGTCAAGGTGTCAGGGAGAATCCAGTTTTTACTTCAGAGTTTTTCCAGCGCTTCTTCGGCTGCGGTGCGGACGTCGCTGTTCCTGTCCTTCTTTGCTGCTCGTTTTAAGGTTTCTGCAGCACGTTTATCTCCAATCTCGCCGAGTGCGAGGGCGGCGTTTTCCCTTATCCTTGCAGACGGATCGCCGAGTGCATCAATCAAAGGCCCGACCGCTGTGGTGTCTCCTATCTGACCGAGTGCCCATGCCGCGTTCCAGCGCTGGGAGTTCCATGTCGTGAAACGTTCGGTAAACCACGACTTCCTGCTCTGAAGTGCAGTAATGAGGGGTCCGGTCGCTCGGGGGTCTGCTATCTTGCCCAGGGCCTCGGCACAGATGCCGCGTACAACCCAGTGGGGTTCTTTCAGGTGTTCGATGAGGGGTTCGACCGCTCTTGAGTCCCCTATTTCGCCGAGTGCCCACGCCGCGTCACCGCGGATATAGCAGTTTTCGTCTTCCAGTGCGGTAACCAAGGGTGTGACAGCTGCAGTATCTGTGGATTCTGCAAGCGCCTTGATTGCTTCCCTGCGGGCCTTTAACTCACCTTGTTCGAGCGTTTTGATATGATCGGTAATATCTTCAGAAAATACCGGTGAGAAGACCAGGGCGATGATTATTGTAATACTCGATATTTTAAGATTCATGACGATTTATTCAGATCTTTCTTATGCGTCAGGTACCAGCATGTAAGCGAAAGTCCACCGCTAATAAAGGCCGGAAGTATTATCAAGAACATAGCCAGATTGACATCACCTGAGGCTACAATCAGGAAGAACACGAGGAAGAAGACTCCCTCAGTGATGAGTAAATATCCGGCAATACGTTCCCATATCCAGGGGATTATAGCCCCGGCTGCAAGGAGAATTGTCCCAATAATGACTACCATCCATCCCAAGGCGTTGGCGTTAGGATCAGGAGAGGTCTCAGAAATCGCCGAAGCAACCGCAAAGAATATCCAGAATCCTGCCCAAAGTATCATCAGCCCCCTTGCAAAGTAGCGCATCAGGTTAACCCACCAGGGGGATTTCACTTTCGTTACAGCCATTTGATAACCTCCGTTTTAATATCCGTATCTAATTTCTTAACCGCTTCCTTGAAAATCAGTTTCTATACACCTTCTACCCTAGCCCATTTCCGCAGGAAATCAACCAGTTCATCCTGGTAGTTTTTTGCCATCTCCCGCAGGCACCAGCCCATCCCCTTTGCTACCCATCGTTCCTTATCGAGCATCAGGTCGTCGAGGATTTCAAGGTAAGGCCTGATATCGAAACCGGAATAATCGGTAAAGAAGGCGTGCAGGTACACGGGTACGGCCTTGCGGAACCAGAAGTTATCGCTTTTCGACCACTTAAGAAACTTTTCCTGCATCACCTCCTCGTGCTCTGCTATGATATGGGCCATGGGATGATGGCACCACGAGTCCACCACGTACCAGCCGGAGAACTCTTCATTCCAGGTCTCGATTACTTGGAGTATTTCCTTCCAGTGTTCGGCTCTCATCTGCGTGAATGCCGAACCGATTACGGCAACCCTTCCACCGTACACTAATGCATCGATGTTCTTCTCGTTCTTTCGTATGAAGCGAGAAAGGTTGGCTGGATCGTAACTGGCCTCCCTCGGCCTGTGCATAATCTCGGTGAACAGCCCGAAGT
>WJJO01000217.1 GCA_014729665.1 Caldifarciminota bacterium | reverse complement strand
CGGACAGCCGAACGGAGACCCTGTCCAGGTCGATCCCTCAAACAGGGAGTTTGGTGGTTGGTTCGACTGCGACGTGAGCATGAACCGTTCGGGTGAGTTTACCGCCCTTTGGTTCATTGCTGCAGGGGAAGAGAACCAGATAGTGGCCCGGCGTTTCGATGCCTCGGGAAATCCCATCGACGCCGACATCATCGTGGTCGGCGCGGAGGACGCGATTCCGCGCGGCGGCGTTGCCGTGGAGATGGCGGACGACGGAAGCTTCATAGCCGCCTGGGAGGATTGCAGGCTCGATCCCCACGCCGACATCTTCGGACGGCGTTTCGACGCCCAGGGCCGGCCTGAAGGTTCCGACTTCAAGGTCTCCGACGACCCTTCATCCGGCATTCACGGTTGCTACCAGCGTCATCCCTGCATCGCCGCGGATACCGCAGGCAGCTTCTGCATCGCCTGGGCAGAGGACAGCCGGATTACCGACCCGGAGCCCGCCTTCCTTGCCTATGCACAGTTCTACGACGCCGCAGGTGAAGAACTCGGCAGGAACGTGGGAACAGAGCTTACGCACGCCTACTTCCTCGACATGGGTATTGCCGCCGCACCCCAGGGCGGCTACGTGTTATTCGGCACCGACTACTCGGCAGAAGACGGGGATCCCGAGGTTTGCGCCTGCTACTACGACGAACAGGGCAACCAGACAGGAAATAAGATCCAGATTAATCAGCCCGATCTTTTTCCCTACAATCACCAGGCCGCTGAGTACAACTGCGTGGCCGCGACCGACGATCAGATCGTCTACGTGTGGCTCGATAACCGCCGACATAAGGGCTGGGACGTTTACGCCAAGATAACGGACTGGAACGTACCGGCGGTTGAGGAGGCTGCGCTTGATGTATCATCCGTAAAGTTAACCTCCACCCTAAACCGGCTCTCCTACGAGGTTCCGGAAGAAGCCATATTAACGGTCTACAACTCCGCAGGCCGCCGGGTCGCGGAGCAGGTTGTCAGAGGCACGGGTAAGTGGATTCCTGCCGACCTCTCGTCCGGGGTCTATTTTGCGAAGGTCGAAAGTGTTCAGGGAAGTGCAAGGGTAAAGGTGGTAATAGTTAGGTAAATTAAAACACAGAGTACCCAGAGAACACAGAGATAATTCGGATATATGTTTTTTTGGTCTCTGTGGTATCCGGAGGTAACTGCGTCGCCTTCACTCGTTGCGACCTGCGCCCGCAACTCGTGGGCATCCTGTGTTTAGAAAAACCTGCTGTCAGCGAAAGGTGTTGTCAAAGCACAGTGAGAACTTTAGACTTTACATTTTGTTAAACTTTATCCTTGACATTGGAGGTTCATAGATTATACTACCGGTTATGAGGAAAATAACATTTACCAGTCTTTTTCTATTACTGGCGGTGCTGGGATGCACCCCGGAGGAGGAGAAAGTCGTTGCCACGGTAGGCTCAGAAGAGATCCAGGTCAAGGATTTTCTCACGGTGTACAGGCCAAAAGCGTACGAATCGGAAGAAGCGGAGATGGAGGCTAAACTTAAGGCCCTGGATAATATTATCAACGAAAAGCTTCTCGTAGCCGAGGCTCGCAGTCGTGGCTGGGGCAAGGACACCTCCGATGAGACGATCTCAAAGGATTTCCAGCAGGTAAAGAGAAGAGCGATGGAGGCTGCACTCTATAAGAAACTGGTTCTGGATAAGTCAAAACCCTCCTCCGCGGAGATAAAAAGGTACTACAATGCTGAAAAGGAACTTCTTGAGCTGCGCCTGATTCATGTTGAAAAGGAAGATATGGCGAACATGGTTTCTGAGAGATTTGACTCAGGGGTACCTTTCGACACCCTTTTTAACAAGTTTTCGACCAAAGAAAGGATTCCGCCCGGAGGCAATATCGGAAGCATACCCCTGGCCCAGTTCTATCAAGATGAGGAATCATTCAATCAACTGTCGTCCCTTGAGGAAGGTCAGATTACTGAACCGATAGAAAACAAGCGCGGCGGTTTCGATATATACCTTCTCGTTTCAATGTCCCAAAAAGAGGATGTCCCGCCTCTGGCTGAAAGAGAAGAGGAGATAAAAAACTGGCTGCAGAGGATTAAGGGCGCTCAATTATCCACCGAGGTTCTCGACGAGCTTTTTGAAGAAGCAAAGGTCGAATACAATCAGGCAGGACTCGAACTTTTAACCAAACCTCGGAATCAGCTCACGCCGGCGGACCTTTCTACATGGACAATAAAGATGAAGGGGAATGTAACCGACAGCATAGGATCGATGCTCGATCTTTATCCAAACGATACCACCCCTATTCAGGCCGCCTACCTTGAGGATGCGGCAAAGTATCAGGCTCAAACAAAGGTACTTAAGAACGCGGCACTTAAACGGAACCTAGATCGGGATAAAACCGTGAAAGAAGCGATTGAAAACTATATCGATGCCCAGATCCGAAACCGTCTCTACGAGGAGGAGATACGCAGCAAGGTTAAAGTCTCCGACGAAGAGATTAAGGCTTATTACGATGAACATCCGGAGGAGTTCAACTTTCCGGAAAGACGTACGCTGGCTATAATCAGAACCCCTTCCTACAGCAATATTCAACAAGCCCATGCCCTTCTGCAAAGCGGCAAGCCGTTCAAGGAAGTAGCCCGGGAGTTTTCCGACCACACTTCCAAGGATCGAGGCGGTATAATCGGTTCGAAACGAGCGGACGATCGCGAGTATAAGCCTTTTGTGGAACAAGCCTTCAAGTTGTCAAAGGGACAGTTCTCGAGGCCGTTCGAGGTTGCCAACGGATTCGGTATCGTCAAGGTTATATCTATCCAGGAACCCTTCACCAGAGAGTTCGATGACGAGAAGGGGCGTATCGAACGCAAGTTGAGACGAAATAAGGAAATGGCCCTCAAGACCGAGTATCTTGCCGAGTTAAGGGAAAAGATTTCGATAGAGATAAACGAAGAACTCCTGGCTAAGATTGCGAAATTAGCCGAAGAAGAAGAAAAAGAAGAAGAAGAAAAACCTGAATCAAACAAGAATAAGTGATCTAACCGATCATTTAGGAGGAACTTAATTCATGAAAAGAAAATGGATTCCATGGGTGATTGCGGCTGGGGCGGTTGTCGTCGTAATCGTAGGGTTATTATTATGGAACCCTCCTTTTGTCCAGAACATCCTGGGGGAATCTAACCAGGTTTCCTCGAAGTCTGCTTCTGCATCAGGTTCCGATTCCAAGGTTGTTGTCGCGCGTGTAGGCTCCTCTAAGCTGACTCTTGCCGAATATAAAGCCATAGCGGGTTCATACCAGCAAGGACAGATAGAGCCGATGGAGATAATCGAGCCCTGGATACAGCAGGAGTTAATCTACCAGGAAGCGGTGGAGATAGGTCTGGATAAGGATGATTCTGTTCAAATGATGCTGAATCAACTGGAGATACAGTACGAGTTTTCTCGCAAGCAGGTGCTGCAGAACTTTTGGGTACGTAAGGAGACCGAAAAGATCGTCGTAACCCCGCAGGAGGTCGAGGCCTACTTTAACAAGCACAAGGACGAATTCCTGTACGACGTCAAGGTTTCCCAGATAATGGTATATGATCCTATGACCGCTCAGACGATTTACCAGCAGCTTGAAGGTGGTGCCGGTTTCAAGAAGTTGGCTGAGCAGTATACCCAGGACCCTTTGAAAGGGGACCCCAGCGACTTCGTCAGCCGCGGTTCCGGTCAGCTGACCCTGCCTATGGAGGACGCCATATTCGCCCTGGAACCGGGCGAGTACTCCAAACCTGTCATCACAGCCGAAGGGCCGACATTTATCTTCAAGCTGGTAGACAAGGTAAAGGTAAGGAAAGACGTATCCTACAGCGATTATGCAGGCTACATCGAGGCAATGCTTCGCTACGAACGCGCGCAGACCGAACTTATGAATAAGCTGGATTCGATGATGAATTCCGCCAGGCAAAACGCTGACTTTGAGATCAATCTCGGAAACCTCTACTGATATATCCTCGTGGCTCTGCTCTTTATTTCGGCGCTCCTCGTCGCCTCAACACAGCCTCCCCCTATACCCGGGATGCCGGTAGAATCGTTGAGACAGGCGGGAATACCGGTAACCGACCCGGAAGCGATACTTGCAAGGGTAGGACAATCCGTACTGACCGTGGGACAATATATCACTTTGAGAGAAGCCTACGGCTACTCACAAGAAAATGCAGATCCTGAGGAGATAGTCGAAACGTGGGTGGAGCAGGAGGTAGTGTGCCAGGAAGCCGAGAAACTCGGGATTGCGGAGAAAAGGGCTGTGAAGTCATCACTTGCGCAACTCGATTTCCTTTACGATCTTAATCGCAAGCAGATCCTTTTTGAAGCCTGGGTTTCCGAAATCTCCCATCAGGTTCAGGTTCCGGAACGCGAAGTAAAGGCTTACTACAAGAAACACAAAGACGAGTTCAACTACCAGGCAAAGGTATCCCAGATCATGGTTGCCGATTCGCTAACGGTTGACCATATCGTCAATCAATTAAATGATGGCGCGGATTTTGCGGAGGTTGCCCGTAAATACACACTCGACCCCTTAAAAGGGGAGGCCTCTGAATTCATAGGCAGGGGTTCACAGCAGTTGACACTTGCTATGGAGGACGCGATTTTCGCATCGGAACCGGGCGAAATAACAGAACCGGTAAAGGTCCCGGAGGGGTTCATACTGATCTTCAAGATCCATCAGATGGTTAAGGTCAGAAAAGAAACGGGTTTCGATGAGGTAAAGGATTACATCGAGGCCTTGATGGCGGAAGAGCTTGCCCAGGAACTGGTTTCTGAAAAACTGAACTCGCTGCAAACCCAGGCTCGAGATGATGTTAGTATCTTCAGAGAAAATCTCCCGTTTCCCGATGAGGAGGAGAGGTGACCTTTCTTCTGCTTTTAGCCTTAACCGGGGGAACGGCAGACCGGGTCGTAGCCGTCGTAGATGATGATCCCATTCTTGAAAGCGATTTGGACGCGATGGTCTACATATCCTATCTGCAGAATCCTGCCCTTTACTATCAGTCTTCTGAAGACTCATTGAGGGAAGAGTTCCTGGACCTTCTCATCTCCCAGAAGCTTATCTTCAAGAAAGGGGCGGCCGATACCACCCTGGATATCAACTACGGCGAAATTACTAATATGGTTGATGCCGAACTTGACTTATACTACAAGCAGTTCGATACAATTCCCGATGTACTTGACAGCCTGGAGGCCTGGGGACTGACCAGGAACCGACTCAGACGCATCCTTGCAGACGAGCAGAAATTCCAGGCTATCGTACAGCACTTGCTTGTCTCCGAAGGTAAAACCCAGCCTTACGTATCACCCAACGAAATCAGGGAGTACTACGAGGCCAGGAAGGATTCTATGTTCCTCCTTCCCGGATACATACGCATCTCTCACATAGCATTGATGATAGGCCCTTCACAAAGAGAGATAAAGCGAATAGAATCAAAATTCAACGACGTTACGGTTTTGCTTTCCCGGGGTGCAGAATTTGATCTCATCGTCGAGCAGTTTTCCGAAGACCCCGAGACTCGCTACAAAGGAGGTTCCCTGGGATGGATTAAGCCCGGCGAACTCCCCCCGGAGATCGATTCGGTGCTGTTTAAGGCTCCAGTGGGAGAATTGATACCGCTGCAGTCCCGCGACGGGTATCACCTGTTCCTGGTCGAAAGGAAGCTGGAAGACAAGCTAAAGACCCGGCATATCCTTTTCAAGACGAACATAACTAGCCGGGATACCGCACGGGTTCTAAGGCAAGCGGCTGAAATCCGTTCCGAGATTCTTTCCGGGGATATTACCTTTGCCGAAGCGGCTGAGGTTTACACCCAGGACTTCGCTACCGCAGAGCAGGGCGGCTTCGTGGGAGAGTTTTCATTCGAACAGCTCAGGCAGCTTGCGCCTCCCTTCGATTCGGTCGCAATCGCAACCGAACCGGGTGATGTTTCAGAACCTTTTTTATCCGAAAGCGGGGTGCATCTCCTGAAGGTTGACGATAAATGGGTTCTCCCCTTCGAGGAAATCCAGGCCGATTTGCGTGCAATACTCGTCGCCCAGAAACGCCAGGAGTGGCTGGAGGAAATTGTAGAGGAGGCTAAGGCGGATTATTATGTCGAACGAAAAGAGTTATAAATACCCTTCTGCGGTCACCGCTATCGGCGCGGAGGAGCTTCGCCGACTCGTAGAGGTAACTGGAAAGCTATTATCTACAATCGATTTCGATCGTCTGCTCGATGTAATCCTCGAATCGGCAAAATCCCTTACCAGGTCTGAGGCTTCCTCGCTTCTACTCCTTGATGAAAAGGTCGGCAAGCTTCGCTTTGCAGTGGCTACCGGAGAAGCTAAGGACTCCCTTGCATCCCTATATGTCCCTCTGGGTGAAGAAAGTATTGCGGGATACGTAGCTCTTCACGGCAAGCCCCTGGTGGTCAACGACGTCAAGAAGGACGGACGGTGGTACTCAGGGATAGACGAAGCGACGTCCTTCCATACACGTTCCATCTTAGCCGTTCCACTTACCCTGGAGGATAAGACGGTAGGTGTTATTGAGGTGTTGAACAAAAAGAAAGGGGCAGAGTTCCTGGAAGAGGATATCGGGCTTCTGGAGATTTTAGCGAACCAGGCCGCACTGGTTTTGCGTAACGCCCAGGAATATTTAGACCTTGCCGCCTCCAAGCGGGTAATAGAAGCGGCCCAGGCGCTCAGGTACAAGATCGTTGGGCGAAACCGGAAACTCCTTAAGGCTGTCGACCTCGCCAAGAGGGTGGCTGGTTCCAATACCACGGTAATGATAACCGGTGAAAGCGGCACGGGCAAGGAACTTCTGGCCCGATATATTCACCTTCAGAGCCCCCGCAAGGACGGCCCGTTCGTGGTTGTCAACTGTGCGGCTATCCCCACCACCTTGATAGAATCGGAACTATTCGGCTACGAAAAGGGTGCATTTACCGGAGCGGTGAGCCGGAAGGAGGGTAAGTTCGAACAGGCACATAAAGGGACCTTGTTTTTAGACGAAATCGGTGACCTAGGGCTGGAAACCCAGGTTAAACTCCTCAGGTTCTTCGAGGACAAGGAGTTCGAGAGGCTGGGGGGCAAGGAACGTATCAATGTGGACGTAAGGGTTATTACCGCTACGAATCAGGATCTTCCTTCGATGATTGCAGATAAGAAGTTCCGGGAGGATCTCTTCTATCGTATAAACGTCTTTCCGATTGAGTTAGTTCCTCTCCGGGAACGTACCGATGACATCCCGCTTCTTGCTTCACATTTCGTACAGGTTTTCAACGCAGAAACAACCAAGGGTATAGAGAAGGTTGATAAGGAGGCGCTGGTTAAACTGGCCGGCTATGATTGGCCCGGAAATATTCGTGAATTGAGAAACGTCGTGGAAAGGGCATTCGTTCTTGCCTCCGAAGATATCATCACCGCAGAAGACATAGTCATCGGAAAGGGACCGGGGACCGAACAGAAAGAGGGACTTTATGAGGAAAAGCCCTGGATGGACGCCGTCCACAACTTCAAACGAAGCTATCTGATTCATACCTTGAAAAAAACCCGCGGCAATCATAAAAAGGCCGCAGAGATGCTGGGAATCCAGCCCAGCTATCTTTCACGCTTAAAGAAGGAACTGGGTTTGGAGGAATTTTGAACGAAGGCAGACGTCTCGTTTCTGTCTATATTGCCCCTGTTCATCTCTTTGATGATTTGAACGAAGGTCGTTCCCGCTGGTGGATACCTTTAGTTATCTGTCTTCTCGTGGGCGGTGTTGCAGCAGTCTTGCTTCGGTTAGGCGTTCCGTCCGGTGTGTGGATGGATACAATCAGGCAGAACTTGGCGACCTCAGGTGCCGAAATGAACGAGGCTTATCTTGAGATGGCCGCAAATCGTATATCGTCTCCCCAGGCATTGTTTTTTGCAGGTCTCGGAGGCGTTATTTCATCGGCTTTAGGGATATTCGTATTAACACTGCTATACTGGGCTGTATTTGCAATCTTCGGCGGAAAGATTAACTTCAACAAGTCGATAACCGTGGTAGCCTATTCCGGCTTGATAGTCGCCCTGGGACATCTTGTTCGGTTGATTCTTTCAGTCTCTCTGCAAAGACTAGATATATATACCTCTCTTGCCATCCTCCCCTTCCTGGAACCGGGATCGTACCTTTTCCGCTTTGCTTCCCAGATTGAGGTTTTTACGGTCTGGAGACTGGTGGTTATGGGTCTGGGATTTTCTACCCTTGCTTCTGTTTCACGAACCAAGGGATACGTTCTTGTTATCTTGCCCTGGCTCGTGCTGATTGCTCTCCTGTCTTTTGTCAAGATAGGCTTCGGTATGTGATTGCAACCGATGTTCTAATCGCAGGTGCAGGTCCAGCCGGTACGGAGGCGGCGTATCAGCTTTCGGAGGCAGGATTACGGGTCGTCGTGATTGAAAAAAGGAAGTTGAACCGGGAGAAACCTTGCGGAGGTGCTATCCAAACCGGTGAATTGCTGGAGTTCGGCTCTCCCCCGGATGAGATCATCGAACGCAGGATTTCTAACGCGCGCATCTTCGGTCCTGAAAAAACAAGACTTAAGATATCCACCCGTCATCGGGATCAGTTTTCAATAACGGTCAAGCGTTCGACTTATGACAGTTGGTTGCAGAAGCGTGCGGCAAAGGCCAGGTTTCTGGAGAGAGCAGAAATTTTAGATTTGCTCCACGCAGATGGACGCTGGAGGATTTCAGCGATAACGCGCGAAGGTCCCTTGCACCTGGATGCGGATATCGTTATCCATGCGGCGGGAGCGAACGCATCATCTCTTGAGAGGTTATTAGGGCTGGACGTTCCGGGATTGAAAGGAATGGGTATTACATGTCAGTACTGGCTTGAAGCGGGAAGTCAGGCCCTCGATGAGGTTTTTTGTGATTCTATTGAGTTTCATTTTGATCCAGATCGTATCCCTGGCGGGTACTTCTGGCTATTCCCTAAACAGGATATACTGGTTACAGGTGCAGGAACGACCCTGGACGAAATCCGGAAGAAAAAAATATCTTTGAGAAGAGAACTTGACAACTTTCTGAATGATCAACTCCCCAGGTTAGGATTAAGCCCTGAAACACCACGTTTACGTATGGACGGGGGGAAGGTTCCTATGACCCTCAGGAAGAAACTGTGGGGAGACGGTTTGCTAATAACCGGAGACGCAGCAGGGGTGGTATCCACAATCCACGGCGGAGGGATTTACCAGGCGCGCAAGACAGGTCTTTTTGCCGCCCAGGCGGCCCGGGCTTATCTGGATGGGGGCAAGAAGGCACTTCCAGAGTACCAGGAGAGATTGCGGGAATACTTCTATCAACAGGAAAGGCGCTGGGACGAGAGGCTGAGGCCTTTTTTGCAAGATAACCATCTAATCAAGCTTCTTTTGGAAAAGGGGAGAGGGGATGAGAAGATTCGCGAGGGCCTTGGTATCGTTCTTTCATCAACCGAGACACACCGCAGGGCTTACGAGTTGATAGAGGAGGCGTCGTTCGAGTTGATAGCAGGAGAACTTGATGAGATAGTCGCGCCTGAACGACAACTCGTAAACCGTGAGCTGGAAAAACTCTTTACCGAGGATTCATACCTTCACGAGATGGCTAATGAGGTACTATTGAAGGGAGGCAAGAGGCTGAGGGCTATACTGGTGCTCCTGGTGGGTCAGGCCCTGGGGGCTGCCACAGAAGACCTTCTTCCGGTTGCACTTGCCTACGAGGTTTCCCACACCGCTTCATTGGTTCACGACGACATCATCGACGGCGGTGAGTGGCGCAGGGGAGCCGAAACCCTGCACCGCAAATTCGGGGTAGGACACGCAATTACCGCCGGAGACGCCTTGCTTATCAAGGGATTCGAGATGATGGTAGCCTACTCGGAAAGGCCCGGAGTCGATAGAGACACCATAATCAACCTAATAAACGTGGGGTGTCGCTCCGGACTTCACGCATCAGAGGGCGAGGTACGCGACATCAATTTCTCTCCGGAAGAGATAGCAGGCAAATCCGTCGAAGATTATATCGAGCTGATCCGGCTCAAGACCGGGGCACTGCTCGAGGCAGCGACCGAGGCTGGTGCGGTACTGGCCAGGACTTCTGCTGATGTCGCAGGTTCGATGAGGGAGTTCGGCATGTACCTGGGAATCGCGTTCCAGATATACGACGATGCCAAAGACCTTTTAGCAGCATCCACAATCAGCCTGAAATCCCGGTTCACCGACATCAAGAAGGGTAAATTAACCGCCCAGCTCATACATACCGTCAACGCCGCTTCAGCCCAGGATCGAGAACGGCTGCTTCATCTTCTTTCAACCGGATCATCCGAGGGGGCTGATGAAATACTGGAACTGTATCGAAAATACGACGCGTTGCAATTCAACCAGAAGATCTCCCGGGAATATCTGGATCGGGCCTGTGAAAAACTGGAGTCGTTGCCTGAGTCGCAGCATAAAGAAAAGCTCGCAGGTATCCTGAGAGTGCTGGGATACTGGACCAGGTTCTCACCGGGTGTGTAATATAACCACAGAGACCCAGAGTCACGGAGAATGAATTTATGTAGAGTTACCCTTTCACTTAACTTAACGATAATACCTCTCGGTGTCTCGGCGCCTCAGTGGTTAGTTCTGGGAGATAAATGAAACACAGAGACCCAGACGCACTGAGTCAGGAAAGAGATCCTCTTACCAGGGCTGTAATCGGAGCGGCTATCGAGGTACATCGTCATCTTGGACCTGGATTGCTTGAGTCTGCTTACGAGGAGGCTTTATGCCTTGAATTGCAGTTGTCTGGGCTGAGATACAAACGACAAGTCTCGTTGCCATTAACATATAAAGGACGGCAGGTACATTGCGATTATCGAATCGATATTATCGTTGATGATAAATTGATACTTGAGTTGAAAACGACAGAGAAGCTATTGCCCGTTCACGAAGCTCAACTGCTGACATATCTTAAACTAAGTGGAATAAATAAGGG
>WJJO01000216.1 GCA_014729665.1 Caldifarciminota bacterium | reverse complement strand
GTATTGAATAAGAAGGTTAACCTTCCTGAGGATATCAAGCAGGTGATTCCGAGACTTCTCAACCCTGAACCTGCCTTGCGTCCTTCCGCCTATGAGGTAATATCGGTCATAACAAAAAAACTCGAAACAAAACCGAAAATCACCCTGTTTTCACCCGGTTTCTATCCTCGTTTAGTTTTCACCGGCAGGGAAAAAGAAACAGAAGAGATAGAACGCCGGTTATTTACCGAACACCAGATAGTGGTGCTGAAAGGTGAGGTAGGATCGGGTAAAACCAGGCTCATCCGTGAGTTGAAGTTCAGGGCGCTGGTAAATAAAAAGAACGTGGTATTACTCGAAGGTCGGGGGAGCCATCTTTCCATCCTCGACCATCTATCCGCCCTTATCGGACTTACGCCGTCAAGAATGATAGACGGAAACAGGCTACAAAGGTTCGAGCGAATTATCCAGAAGCTTTACAAAAAAGGCCTTGAAGCATTACTCGTCGATTGTCCTTCAAATCTGACGGAGATGGAAAAAGAGGCCTTAGGCTTCCTGGCGCGAGGCCTGAAAGGTAAAGCCGGCGTATTGTTGACGGAAAACGACATCCAACTGGATACGGGTGTGTGTGATATCCTGCTCGCACCTTTAGATGAGGACGGTATAGAGAAGCTGGTTTCCAGAAGCTTCCCATCCCTGTCTAACAAGAAGGAACTTGTATCGAATATCTTAGTGCTCAGTAACGGTAATCCAGGAAGGATTAATAAAATACTCGATATCCTCTATCGCGAGAGCTGCTTCAGATTCGATGATTTCTGGCGGTTCAATCCGCCCTCTGACAGAACAGGAATTAACCATAAAATCTCCCGATGGCTGGATGATAAACTCAAGGAACTTTCAGAAGACGAGAAGCGGGTAATGAACGTCCTCTGCTTAAGCCGGCAGCCTCTGCCCCTTGGAATAATAAAGGATGTCTTAAAGACCGACGATATCCCCTGGACAATCAGGGGGTTAAGGGAGAAGAAACAGGTTACACAGGTCTCCCATGATGAAACGATTGGTTTTGAGATTTCAGGTGAATTATTCAGAAAAGCCGTATATGATAGACTTCCGGCAAAGGAAAAAGGTACCCTCCTCAAAAAAATAGCCTTGGCAACGGAAAGAATGTGCGCCGCTAAATGGGGTAAGGATCCCTTAAACTGGGAAAGGGACTATTATCTGGCCTTTCTGGCCGAGATTGCCTTTCGGGCGGGTCTTGAAAGCAAAGCGTGTCTGTATCTACCACCGGCTGCTCAAAGAATGATCCGTAAAGGCTACAATAGCAGGGCTAAAGCAATGCTCGAACATCTCCTGAGCCTCAACACCGAAGGTGAGGTAAGGAAGAAGGCTCTTATAGAGTTGGCCAGGATTGCAAGCCTTGAGGGAGACCCGGAAAAGGCACAAAGGCTGTACACCGAAGCCTTAGGTTTAATTGAGCAGATGGAGGAAAAAGCCAGGGTGCTATACCGTATAGGCTTCACCTACCAGAAATACCGGTTTCTGGAAAAGGCACAGGATTTCATTAAAAAGGGTTTGGATTGTCTTGGGGACGATAAATCAGACATTTATTATCGGTTACTCTCTGCCAAGGCGTGGAACGCCCTGTATAGAAATGATCTGGATGAAGCCGAAAAGCTCCTTTCAAGGTGTGTTAAGGAAAAGTCTTCCGCTGAGTTCTATCCAAGATACCTGTACGGGCTTTCGGTGGTACTTTCTGCAAAGGGAACGCTAACCGAAGCCTTGAATTATGGTATTCTTGCACTGGAAGAAAGCGAAAAGATCGAAGATGAAACATTAACCTCTCAATGCATCCTGCTGGTTGTCGAAACACTTCAGAGGTCGGGAAGGTCCGGGAAGGCCCTAGAGTATTTAAGTCAAGCAGAACGGTTAAGCGTCCGGTTACAGAACCCTACCTTCTCCACCAACATCCTTCTCAAGAAAGCCGCTATGTACGCCTATCAGGGCAAGCATCGTCAAGCCAGAGAAACGGCGCGTCAAGGGCTTGAAATAAGCAACCGAACCAGGATTAAGATTCATAAATTATCCCTTATGTGTATCGAAGCTGAACAAACCCGAATCCTCGGCGAGTGGGATACAGCTCAGCGGATATACCGCGATCTCTGGGGTTATGCCGTAAGATCCGAATCAACCAGGCATATATTACCACATATCCTGATTAATTGGACGGATTACTATCTTAAGAAGGGGAAACTTAAATCAGCAGGACGTATGCTTCGAAAAGCACAAGGTTTGGCGAAAACCCGGGGGGGGGAGGAGGATATCATCTGGACGGCCCTACTTAGCAGCCGTCTCGCCCTTGCCCTTGAAGACATCCCTCAGACGAAGTCTTCCCTGGATGAAGCCCGGAGTCTGATCGATGACAAGGGCAGTGAATTGGACAGGATTAACCTTTCGTTGCTCGATATCCAAGTAATGATACGGAAAGGTAGTTGTACAGAGGCGGTCCGGAAGGCCCAGGGTTTGCTCTCAGGCTTAAAGGATAACGGTTTCAAGGCACTTATGGGAGAAGCCCTTCATCTTTTAGGTAAAGCGTTGG
>WJJO01000215.1 GCA_014729665.1 Caldifarciminota bacterium | reverse complement strand
GAACCTGCACTGAGTGCGAGCCTATAATAGCAGATAATTCAAAAAAGATATTCGCCGATTTCCATAATCATCTGGCAAGTGATCATGTAAGGGATAAGGTCAAGAAGCTTTTTTCAACCTGGAAGGTCGAGGGCGTTCACCCGATCAAGCTTGAATTTTCCGCCGACAGCACTGCCGTGTATGAACCGTTGTTTGTTGCCGAAGACGGCAAGAAGGAAGGGGCAAGGTTCTTTATCGATACTGGAGGATTCAAACTGGAAGTAATATCATGTCTTTTAGCAAATCCCGCAGGAGCGGTTGACGATCCGTGGTTCAAGATTAAGGTTACTTCAGATAAAACCCCGGGGGAAGTAATACTGATGAAAAACTGGGTAGCATTTCAAAAAGACCTCCGGGATATCAATGTCGAAGAGCTGGTTGACGAGTTGATCGAAAGGCTTGAGGAATTATCGTAGTAACTTTCCTTATCCCTCATCGAATTCTTTTATCAAACGCTCAGTAAGTTCCTTCATATCTTTATATCGATATCCCTCGTACTTATCTTTAGATTCATCCTTCCAACTAGGAGTTATGACATAATTTTTGTCTGTTTCTCTTGCGATCTGTTTAAGTTCATCAAAAGGGATCAACCAAGCCCATTTTATGCCAATGTTCTTACTCTCTATGTCCAACCATGCGGCAACGAGACAGGAGTTTTCTGCCTCCTTAAAAGTAGCTTTACGTACATCAAATTGAATTGTGGAGTTATCAGGTTTTAATCGTGATTTAACTTGTACAGGTATAGTTTTTTTTGTTTCTTTGTCGTATACAATCAAGTCAATGCCACTATCATCCGCCCAGGTAAACGCAGGTGAAAGCCGTCCATTTGATTCAAGAATCAAAAATGAAGATATTAAATATTCACCGATGGTTCCTTTTTGAGTATCCGACAGACTGCTTGTTTCTCTTGACATCAATTCCTCCTTTTCACTGTCGTAAGTTTAAGTTTTTCAATCTCTCCTTTCACCATCTTCCGCAACTCGCCAGGCTCCAGCACCTCGGCAACCTTACCCCATGAAAGCACCCAGGCTGATATTTCAGAAAGGCTGGATACGTTGACCGAAAAAAATCTTCAAGTGTAAAAAATCTTGATAATTTCAATAATATCTACTTCCTTAATAGATCCATTAGTATATCAAAAGAGTTTGCTGCAAAATACCAGACACCTTGATTAAAACCCAGTGGGGAGTAGTTCTTTTCAAGGCAGACGTTAACTACCTTCGTAAGCGCATCCTCAATTTCTTTGCTCCTTGGTTTTTCTGAAATCAAATCTAGCTTAAACAATACTCTCTGAACCCATACATCCACCGGTTGAAGAAATAGGTAATCACTATCATCTAAGTGTTTCTCTAACTGATATAGTGATACAACATCTCTCATGTAGAGAGAAGCTATCTTTGGCCCTACTTGAGTAATACCTCCGTTTCGACCCATAAGCTCGCTATAATGCTCACGTGTACACCCAGATTTGATCCTTTTAATGGATTGGTTAACAAGGTTTTTCTCTGGTAGTGGCAAGATATATTTAAGGGTACTTATTACCATTTGAATATCTCTTCCTTTTCCAATCTTACCCTTGCCAATGACTTCTTTGAGATCTTTTTCAACTTTCAACAGATATCTATCATTGTAATCCATTTTTTCTATACAGGGATGTTTAACTAATACGCTAATTGCTGCATCCTCTACCTTTCTTGATACTTCATCTAATCTACCTTGATAAAAAGCCCTATCAAAGAAAAATTTTAAGGCTTCCCAACTATCATTTTTAATCATGCTTTTGCTATAATGCAAAAGGTATTTTTTTTGGTATTCTTCACCATACTCAAGTACGGCTTTCAGGAATTTTTCATTTAGTTCTCGAGGCATTATCCCTCCTATTCGCTGCGTAGATTTGCTTTAGTTTTTCAATCTCTCCCTTTACCATCTCCCGCAACTCCTCGGGTTCCAACACCTCGGCAACCTTGCCCCAGGAGAGAACCCAGGCCGATATCTCAGAAAGACTTGATACGTTGACCGAGAATATCACGGAACCATCCTTGAGCCTTTCAACCTCCTGGTCAGGATGCCATGTCGTTTCTAATATATCATCGGCAACTACCTTGTCGAACTTAATCCTAACCAACTGGGGCTCTCCACCGATAACCCGCCACGCCCCCTTGAAGTAATCTCCCAGGTTGAAACCTTCAGGCATCTCGAATCGCTCCGGCGAAAGCCTTGCCTCAGACATCCGTGTGGTGCGGAACACCAGCACCTTTTTGCGCCAGTGGCAGTAACCCAGAAGATACCACGACCTGCTCCGGAATGTAAGAGCATACGGCGAAACCTTGCGGTTCATAGCTTTGGACTTATCGCTTGCCCGGTACTTGAATTTCACAATCCGGTGTTCACTGATAGCCCGGTTCAGGGCGGCGAACATACTCTTCTGTTCCTTGCTGATTACGGACGCGTCCAGAGACACGGCAAAACTGCGGCTGAGCCTGGTGAGATGGTCACGTTTCTTCTTGCCCACCGAGCACAGCGCCTTCTCGAGAACGCTCTGCACCCCTTCCTTGAAAGGCGAAGAATCCAGGGCTTCAGACGCAAGGTGCAACGCAATCAGTTCACTCATCGACAAGTTCACCGGCGGCAAAAAGAAACCCTGCATGATACGGTAACCGCTGCTGCCACGGTCGTAGTAGATGGGTATCCCGGCAAGCTCCAGGGTGCCAAGGTCACGGTATATTGTCCGCTCCGAGTACTCCAGGTCCTTTGCCAGCCGGGCTGCATTCATCCTGCCCGGGTTGGCCTCGATCGCGGTAATAATGCGTATCAGCCTGAATAGCTGGGCTGAACGGTGCATTGCTATTCCTCTTTTTTCTTCTTTACCTTAAACTCAGGTGACTCATGTTCGTCAACGAAAGCAAAATACACCCCTTCTTCTTCATCGCACACTATCTGTTTGGTTGACGCCTTGCTGAATGCAATAACCATACCTTTATTGTAAATGTTGCGCCTGTTCTGTTCACTCCGCTCATCCTCGAGTTCGCGAAGCTTTTTTATGTACCTCTTTACCTGAAGATCAAACTCTTCCTTAACACAACTTTCGGTTTTTAGGTCGACCACTATTCCGGTGGATGGTTTCTCATCTGTCCATACCACCAAATCCAATGCGCTTTGCGCAACGGTGTATCCTTTGTAATCGATTGGAATTATTTTCTGGGCTTCATAAGTAATCCCTTCCAACCGG
>WJJO01000214.1 GCA_014729665.1 Caldifarciminota bacterium | reverse complement strand
CAGCTACGGAGACGGAACCGTTCGACGAAAAGAACCTGCACTTCCCCTCCTCTTTATCGATGACCACGCTTGCCTCGACCTTTCCGTTTGAGGTATTCCCTTCTATATTACCTGTATGTCCCTGTACCGATATCGTCCCGTTGGAAGTTTCTATATCGGCTTCACCAACGGTCCTTGAAAGTTCCAGGCCCCCGTTGGAGGTCTTAGCGTAGATATCACCCAGATGATTAACCAACCTGAGTTTACCGTTGGATGTAACGACGTTGAGTTTACCCGCGGTTCCATTTACGTATATCTCGCCGTTCTTACTCCTCAAACGAAGCCCTTCCTTATGCCCCTGTGCTGAAACATTGCCGTTTGAGGTGATAAGATTGGCGTATATCGATTCGGGCAGTTGAAGTTCCACTTCACAGCCGCACAAAATAGTCCTGGTTGGTGCATCGACGTATATTCTCAACATACTGTCGGAGGTATCCTCCCTGACCCTGACGTCTATCTTGCCAAGGTTCAGCTTTGCATCCTGAACGGTATAACCGGTGGCCCATTTGGTAAGCTTGACCGTAATCACGTCGGCGTCGGTCAGCGCCTGTGATAATATCTCACCGTTGCTTGTCTCGATCTTAATATTCTTGTAGTACTTGGCGGGAAATGACATCTGTTCGGTTTCACGCTGACGGTGCTCGGCGCAACCTGAAAAAAATAGAACGGAAAATACACTTAATATGACATACTTCTTCACGAATTGCCTCCTTGATTTGAGGGAGAGTATAAGACAGTTCCTCGGAAGTGTCAAGCCGACAGTTCCAGGTAGACGATATGCACCGTCAACCTGGAATTATTCAACTACTATCAGTTTTGCCTTCACAATGTAGGGACGACTCACGAGTCGCCCCTTTCTTATCTAATTAACGCAGAACAATCATTTTTTTCCGAACCGAGTAAACCCCGGTGGAAAGTTTTGCGAAGTACACCCCGGTTGGAAGTGAGGCGGGTGTCCAGGTGCCCTTACCCTCCACCGTCTCTTCAAGAGCCTTGCGTCCGTCAACTGAGTACAGTGTGAGTTGAGCTTCAGTAGGTACGTCATAAGCCAAGCGGTTGAGTGTAGAGGTAAGTTGAATGGGTGAGGTTACCGGAGCTTCAGCCACACCCGGCCCCTGGCTGTACTTGATGGTTGCGAAGTCGTCACCATAACCACCTAAACCCAAGCTCCAGCCCGTAACGTAGACATTATCAACATTGTCTAGTGCAATATCTAAAGCTACATCACCACCGCTACCCGGACCATCGTACCGTATTACCCATTGCTTTACACCTGAGGTATTGTACTTAATGGTTGTATAATCTCTAGTATCTAACTCATGAAAAAAGTCAGTAGAGCCTGTAACGTAGACGTTGCCGGCAGCATCAACAGTCATAGCATAGGCTTTATCATCTCCGCCTGCCGATCCTTCGTGACGGGCTACCCATAGTAGCTCACCCGATGTAGTGTATTTTATGGTAGCGTAGTCCTCGCCGGTTCCTGAACCAGTGCTGGAACCTGTAATGTAGGCATTACCTACATCGTCAACCGCAATGTCTCTGCCAAAATCATCAAAGTTTGCCTGTCCATTAAACCGGACTGACCACTGTTCTTCACCGGATTGACTATACTTGATTGTTGTATAGTCTCTCCCTGTTCCTGAACCAACGCTCGTGCCTGTAACGTAAATGTTTCCCGAACCGTCAACTGTCAAATCACTTGGAAAATCATCTCCACTTACAGGTCCATCGTACCTGGCCACCCATTGCTCGAAACCTTCAGAATTGTACTTAACGGTTGCGTAGTCGTAGTTTGAATCGATCTCTGAACCGGTACTGTAACCGGTAACGTAGACGTTACCTGCATCGTCTAGCGCAATATCTGAAGCTCCATCATCAAGGCTTGCCGGTCCATCGTAACGGGTTTTCCATTGTTCTTCACCTGCCATATTGTACTTAATCGTTACATAATCATTTTCGGTTCCCGAACCTTCGCTGGAACCTGTGACATAGACATTGCCTTCTTCATCAACTGCAATTGCATATGCACCTTGACCCCAGCCGTTTTCCGGTTCGTCGTACCGGGCTACCCATTGTTCCTCGCCTGAAGTATTATACTTGACGGTCGCGTAGTTATAGTATGATTCTAAACCTTCGCTTGATCCTGTAACGTAGACGTTACCTGCATTGTCAACTGTTATTGCATAGGCTATATCGCGTTCGTTTGCAGGCCCGTCATACCGGACAACCCATTGCTCGATGCCCGCTGAATTGTATTTTACGGTCGCAAAGTCTCTGCTCCCGCTTTCTGGACTAGCACAGAAGCCTGTAACGTAGATGTTGTTATCTAGATCTATTGCCATGGCTTTAGGAACATCATTTCCGCTTAAGGGACCTTCACACAGGGTTACCCACTGTTCGATGCCTTCAGAGTTATACTTAACGGTCGCATAATCACTGTCATAGGGTCCTGTACCTTCGTAGTTGCCAGCAACGTAGACGTTTCCAGCACCATCGACTGCTATGGCTCTCGCTGAACCATTTGCGTACCTGGTTACCCATTGTTCTACTCCCTGAGAGTTGTACCTAACGGTTGCAAAGTCATAGCTTGAATCAGGTTCTGAACCGGTACTGTAGCCAGTGACATAAATGTCTCCCGATCCATCAACCTTCAAATCACAGGCATAATCATCATCACCTTCCGGTCCGTCGTACCGGGATACCCATTGTTCTTCTCCTTCAGAGTTATATTTCACGGTTGTATAATCCGCAGAACTTAACTCATAGGAATAGTCTGTGTAGCCAGTAACGTAGACGTTACCTGAACCATCTGTTGCGATAGCTTTTGCTCTGTCTTCTTTACTATCCTGTCCATCGTATCGGGCTACCCAAAGCTCATTGCCAGTGCTGTCGTACTTAATGGTCGCATAGTCATCCCTGCTGAATTCTGAACCACCGGAGCTGTAACCGGTAACATAGATATTTCCTGCATCGTCAATCGAGATGTCAGTGGGTGAATCCCCATAGTTCGCCGGTCCATCGTATCTTGCTACCCATTTCTCAGTCCCGGAGGGGTTATATTTGACTGTAACGTAATCATAACTACTTTGGCCTGTAACGTAGACGTTACCTGTTCCGTCAACTGCTATCGCATAGGCTTCGCCATAATCGCTTTCCGGTCCATCGTATATAGCTATCCATTCTTCTTCTCCATCTGAGTTATACTTTATAGTTGCAAAGTTTCCATTGCTTTCACCAGTAACGTAGACATTACCGTCATCGTCTATTGCCATGGCGTAGGCTTCATCGTAACCGTTTTCTGGACTGTCGTATATAGCTACCCATTCTTCTTCACCATCTGAGTTATACTTTATGGTCGCATAGTCACCCTCATCGTAGTATATAACTTCAAGGTCTAAACCGCCAGTAATGTAGACGTTTCCAGCATCATCTACTGCCACGTCATTTGCGTGGTTTTCTCCCCAACCCGGTCCGTCGTACCGTGCTATCCATTGCTCTTCTCCATCAGAGTTGTACATTACTGTCTCATGCTCTGCTCCACCCATGGTCAGATAAGGAACTGTAACGCCTGTAACATAGACATTTCCTTCCTCGTCAATTGCCATGGCATGAACGTAATCATGGTTGCTTGCCGGTCCATTGTACCGGGCCACCCATTCTTCGGTAACCTGGGCAAAGGCTGTGCCTGCGACAGCCAGGCACGCAATGATTATGATTGCTGTTTTTTTCATGTCTTCCTCCTCGTTACTCAATAACGAGATGCAGGGGCACGGCCTACCGTGCCCCTGCCAAATATGATTATCTGATTACTATAAGTCTCTTGGTTGTTGAAAACATGCCGGAATCAACCCTTGCGAAATACACGCCTGCTGGAATGGCATCGGATGCTTCCCATACGCCTTTACCTTTCAAGGTTTCGGTAAGCACCCTGCGCCCGTCGGCGGAGTACAGTGTAAGTTGAGCTTCGTTCGTAATCTCATAGGATAACCGGTTAAAGTAGGTTGTGATTCGAATTGGTGAGTCGATTAGTACTTCGGTAACACCGGGTTCCTCCTCACAGCCGTACTCAAGCAGCCAGAAGTCGGCACCACCTGCTCCCCAGGAGGTTGTGTAGGCGGGCAGCATCAAGTTACCTTTAGCGTTCATAATTGGGAAATAACACCATTCATCTCCTGTACCGCCGTAGGTGTCGGTCCACAAGGTATCACCTTCTGTATCAATTGCGAGTATCCAAAGATCGTAACCGCCTGAGCCGAACGATGATGTTCTTCCTGACACGAAAAACATTGTGTCACCTGAAGGACAGATTCCCCAGCTTCTATCTTCACCTTCGCCGCCGTATAGTTTTGTCCATACCGTGTCGCCAGCCTCATCCATTTTAAGGATTAAGACTTCGCCTTGTCCTAAGTTAGCGGTTCCTGTAATAAGATAGCTCCCGTCAGAAGTCTGACAGGCGCTGAATACTCGATCGTACACACCCCAGTGGTACGATCTACTCCACATCGGTACTCCGAAGGAATCCGTCTTTACAACGTAAGTATCCCAATTACCAACAGCTACGCTGGTAGCTCCCGTAAAAAGGAATCCATCATCTGGAGTTTGGCAACCGGAGACAAAAAAATCTCCACTGCCTGTACTATAATTATAGGTCTTTGCCCATAGAGTGTCACCGGTTTCAGGATCGAACTTGAGAACCCAGGCATCGGCATAACCTTCAGTAGCATATGAAACCGAGTATCCAACGGCCAGATAGTTTCCGTCATGAGTAGGCACCATGCCTATTGTGGAATCGATATCTCCCCCTCCGTAGGTTTTTTCCCAAACTACATTGCCCAAGGCGTCGACCTTTACCAGCCACGAATCAGTGTTAAATGGAGTTATACTGGTCCATCCAGAGACTAAATAATGACCATCTGAGGTTTCTAAAACGTTAAAGAAACCATCTGCAAACTCAGAACCGTAGGTTTGTTCCCAATCGAGGTTGCCTGCAGAATCCGTCTTTACAAGGTAGCCGTCACAGTCGCCTGCACCCATGGAGTTGGTAATACCGGCGATAACGTATCCACCGTCTGAGGTGGGGCATACCGAATAGGCGGTATCCTGCTGTTCACCGCCGTAGGTTTTCGTCCACAGGGTGTCCGGTGCGTCGGCAAAAAGACCCCCGGCTAGTATAAGTACAGCCAAAGCTGTAATGAAATTACGGTAGTACATTACTTTTCCTCCTAGTAGTTATTGTTTTATAATCTCATTTATTTCGGAAATATATCAATAGGTTTACCTCCTTTCAGTTATATTTCGGGGGGTGCCCTCACACGCTTTATTCTTCGGCTTTCCTTCGGATCGGCCCTGTCTCCCTCGGTTACATCCGAATGAATTATAACCCGCCACCCGTGATTTCTATATATATTACGCCAAAGAAGATAGTTGTCAAGTGAATTAGCGTAAAATTATGAAATTGTTATAATTGTATTATTAATATATTATGGGTCTTGTATAGTTTAGTATCGAACTACTAAGCATAATTTGGTTTCCTCATAAGTATTTCTACTAGTTTATTCACCTGCTGGTCAAAAGTCAAATCTCTGTAGTTGTATCTGAATTCCATCTCCTTCAAGTAAT
>WJJO01000213.1 GCA_014729665.1 Caldifarciminota bacterium | reverse complement strand
GGTCAGGAGAACCTCTAATGAATCATCACCCGGCAGAGTGCCGACAACATTCCACATGGTGTAGGGCTTAGTTGCGGATATGCTCGGATTGAATACGGTCTTCAGTTCTTCTGCCGTCGTTCCGATGGGTAATTCTTGCCCTATGCTCGAAGGGTCGACCTCAAAGCCTACCACCTCGGCCTGAATACCTTCGGCTTCCAATTGCTCTGCAAGCCACCGCGCCGCCTTATGCGCACCTTCCGTGATAGCGTATCGACAAGGTATGGAATCGGGGACTCCCCCAATCGTGACCGCCTGCTCACCTGAAATATCTGAAATCGTCTGCAGAATTGTATCTGTGTCCACCCGGTTCATTAGTACGAATATATCCTGATCAAACTCGATGTTTACCGAGAAAAGAATACTTACGACTGCCATGTATACAGAAGATATCATGTATTCCTCCTTAGTTAAGATGTAATATATCTTGTTTGATTGAAGATGTCAACATTCATTCAGATGTTAGGTGTGAATGAGTACAGACAGACATAACCGGATAGCTTTTCCGGCATATGGGCACGATTTACGCTTGACAAGCGTGAAGATTAGAATACTATTAACTAAACTTGAACAAGGAGGATTCAATGAGAAGAAGAAGGATGATAAAAGACTATAGTGGCAGATTCCTCGTGAGGGTACCGGTAACATTGCACAGGACACTAGCGGAACAAGCCATAGCGGATCGAATAAGCCTCAATCAATACGTTCTATTCTTGCTTGCCCGGGGAGCCAGTCTTCGGGAGTTCGAGGACCTTTTAAAAAGCATGAAGGCAACCAAGATTCAGAAGATGGACAGGATAGTTGAATCCGAACGTCTAGCACAAACACCTAAAGTCAAACTTCGCTTGATAGGGCTTTCCATGCAGGAGTTATCCATAAAGAAACCTGACGGGAAACTTTACCTGGAAGGAGAACTGGGCATAAAGGTTGACGAGGCACAGGAGTTACTTCTCGTAGATGGTAAGGAAGTTACTATTCAGACCACATATACGGCTAAGATTACCTCAAAAGACAGCGGTGAGAAGCTCTTGATTCTAGCAGTGTTGAATACAACTTACCTTGGCATACGGCCCATCTCCAAGGATATGGCCAGTAACTTGTCCGATTTGCGTGTTTCATCATATCCGGGGCGTATTTTCAGGGAGCTTCTGGAGAAGCTTATTTATACCCTGAACCTTAACATTACTATTGGATAAGTTGTAATATATTAAGGAGGTTGGGCTGTCTGAGAACAACTTGTAAGCCACGAATCAGAAGACGATTAGTATAAGGGGCTGAATCAATACCTCTATATAGCAGGCAGTCAGTTTTCCCCGTACAGTCGGGGCAATACTGTATGCGTCGTTAAGATATAATACTTGACGTCTTGTTTGCAAGCGCCCGTTTGAAACACAACAAGACATGCATTCAAGCAGCACTTGACAGGAGGCTTAAATTCCCTATAATCAAAAGTCCTGCAAAAAAACTCCCAAATCAACCTCTCAAAGAAAGGGAGGCTCATGGAACTTGAAGAATTACGCAAGAAAAAGATAGACGATCTCCGGCAGATTGCCGAGAAGTATAAAATCGACACTGCCGACTTGAAAAAAGAGGAACTGGTCAAGTCGATTCTGAAAGCTGAAAGCAAGGAAAGAGAGAACGGCTTGGTGGATTGTTCCGGTGTGCTAGAGATTCTCAGCGAGGGGTTCGGATTCCTTCGTTCGCCAAATTACAGCTATCTTCCGAGTCAGGATGATATATACATCTCCCCCACTCAGATCAAACGCCGTGGTCTTCGAACCGGAGATACCGTTATCGCAAGGGCTCGTCCGCCCAGGGACAACGAGAAATTCTTTGCGGTCGTTAAGATCGAAGCAATAAACGGGGATACCCCGACCCAAGGACGCAGAAGGGTTCCCTTCGACAACCTCACTCCGCTTTATCCGACCGAGCGAATCCACATGGAGAATCCCGACGATAATGATTACACAACCAGGGTTATAGATCTCTTTACACCAATAGGTAAAGGACAGCGCGGCGTAATTGTTTCTCCACCAAGAGCTGGAAAAACCGTTATCCTGCAAAAGATAGCAAACAGCATTACACGTAATCATCCTGAGATTGAACTTATAATACTTCTCATCGATGAGCGCCCCGAAGAGGTGACCGAGATGGAGCGCGGCGTCGACGGCGAGGTGATCAGCTCCACCTTCGACGAGGCTCCCGAAAGACACGTTCAAGTCGCCGAGATAGTGCTTCAAAAGGCAAAGAGACTTGTCGAGTATAAACGGGACGTCGTTATTCTCCTGGATTCACTCACCCGTCTGGCTCGTGCTCACAACATGGTTATTCCGCATTCCGGGAAGACACTTTCAGGAGGCCTGGATTCAAACGCCCTGCAGAAACCCAAGAAGTTCTTCGGCTCGGCCAGGAATGTAGAGGAAGGAGGTTGTCTGACCATCCTTGCCACGGCCCTTATCGAAACCGGTTCACGCATGGACGAGGTCATCTTCGAGGAGTTCAAGGGTACCGGAAACAACGAGATGATTCTAGATCGCAGGCTGGCGGAACGCCGAGTCTTCCCGGCCATCGATCTCCAGCGTTCCGGGACCAGGAAAGAGGAGCTTCTCCTTACCGAACATGAGTTAAACAGGGTATGGCTCCTTCGTAAGATACTTGCCGAGATGAGCCCCGTGGATATGATGGAGTTTATACTTGATAAGATGCGGCTTACCAAGAACAATGAAGAATTCCTGGAGGCCATGAATGAATAGCTTCAGGAGATTTTCCTAGCCCTTTCGTTTGTAATCCACAAAGATAATGAGTGAGATCCGTAGAGGGTATTAGCGCATAGAAGGACGATAAGCCGTATCCTTGACAGATGGGGTCATCTGTGTTAAAATTGAGGTTGAAAACAGCGGTAACCAAGACTAAAAAAAGGAGATTTAAGAATAATGAAGGACAAGATACACCCGAAATACGCCGAAACTACTATAAGGTGTGCGTGCGGTTTTGAATATCAAACCTACTCGACGTGCACCGATTTAAGGGTAGATATCTGTTCGCAGTGCCATCCCTTCTATACGGGTAAGACCAAAATCGTCGATTCTGCGGGCAGGGTGGAGCGTTACCGTCGCCGTTTCGGCGAAACCAAGGGTTCTAAGATACGTACTTCCGGGGGGAAGAAGAAGCCGACTGGGGAAAAGGCCCCTTCAGCGAAGAAGAAGTAGTGGATCGGAAGATTTGATGAAGGAACGGATAGCCGAACTTCAGGGAAGATTCGTCAAGATAAAGGAGTTTCTTTGACACCGAGGAGCTTCAGGAGAGGCTAAAGGGTTTGAGAGCGGAGGCGTCCGAACCCGATTTCTGGAACAATCAAAGCAGGGCGCGTGGAAAGATGAGCGAGCTTTCGCGTATTGAAAAGGTTCTTGATACCGTCGAAAGACTCGAAAGGGATATTTCAGATGCCGACGAGATGCTGGAGATGTTTGCAGATGACGCACAGGCCATAAAAGAGATGGCTAAAAGCCTGGATACAGCCGAGAAGGACTTGAACGAACTTGAGGTGTCGCTCATCCTCTCGGGACCGAAAGATACCAAGATGGCGATTATGTCCATTCATCCGGGGGCAGGCGGCGTTGAAAGCTGTGACTGGGCCGAGATGTTATACCGGATGTACATGCGCTACTTCGAGCGAAAAGGGTTTAAGGCGAACGTGCTGGATTTACAGCCCGGAGAGGTGGCCGGTGTCAAGGACGTAACCATAGAGGTGTCCGGTGAGTACGCATATGGGTTACTCAAGGGGGAATCGGGTATCCACCGACTGGTCAGGGTATCGCCTTTTGATTCGGCAAAACGCAGACATACATCCTTTGCCTCTGTATTCGTTATGCCCGAAATCGAGGAGGTTGAAGTCACCATAGATTCCGATGATCTTAGAATCGATACGTTCAGGGCCTCCGGACACGGTGGTCAGAACGTAAATAAATTATCCACCGCAGTGCGAATTACCCATATCCCGACCGGTATAGTGGTGCAATGCCAGAATGAACGCAGCCAGCATCAGAATAAGGAAAACGCGATGAAGATACTTCGCGCAAGGATATACGCACATGAAGAGGAGAAACAGGCAGCCGAACGCGCAAAGCTGGAGGAGAAGAAAACCGAGATAGCGTGGGGGCACCAGATCCGTTCCTACGTACTTTTCCCGTATCAGATGATTAAAGATCACCGAACGACTCACGAGGAACACAATACCGATGCGGTCCTGGACGGGGATATTGACGAGTTTCTCACTTCCACCTTGCTCTGGCAGGCCGAGAACGCAAACCGATAATTCCCATACCGATCGAATATGACCGAAAGAGCGGCACATATAGACATCCTGCGGTCGTCAGCTGTCTGAATATAGACCTTCTTCCCAGAGGATACAAGGCTTACTAAGCAAGGCGTATCTGCGATTTAATCTCCTTCGTTAGTCGCAGCTTGCGGTTGTTAACGAATGAGTAATCAGTGAAGAATCGTTAACTTCCTTCCGATGACAGTATTGCCGGCTTTCAACCTTACGAAATAGACACCCTTTGCCAGATCGAGTCCGGTTAGATCGAAGGAGTATGAGCCGATATCGAATCCGCCTTGGGCTATTGTTTCTGTTAGTTTTCCGCATGCATCATAAACATTAAACTCGACAAAGCACGCTTCGTGCAATTCAAACCGAATCTTATCCCCCCGGGTAGACAACGCTGTTCTGTTATAGATGCCTATTTCTTTTACCCCTGAGGAAAAGTTGAAGGTATCCACCAGATCGATATCACTGATATCAGCTCCTTCGCGGTCCGTTGCCCAGAAGGTTATCTCGTAGGAACCTTCCGAAGTAAGCACGGCTTCGGGAAACTCGGGGTCCTTCGATTGATTCGGTCCAAAGATGTGGTCTGCAAGGGTTTGGATGTAGACAATGTCTTGTGTGGATATTGAGGTGATCTTGCAGTGCAGGTTTGCAGATGTGCGGTAGGCCTCCAGATCCTCGGTAAAGGTCGCCTGGGGAGAAATCGGCCCTGACTGGTTCCCTTCAGGTGAGATTATTTCGGTCGGGGTAACCTGATCGCATTTGGTGCAGCACATAGCGGTCTTGTCGTTATTGTCTGAATCCGCGTCATCAGGGTGGGTAAGGAGAAAGAAGACTTCGTACTTCTTATTTTCTTCAAGGGTAAACTCCGAGAAGGTGTCGACATCTGTGTTATGCGGGTCCAGGGGACAGTACTCAACCGTTTGGGAGAATACCGTTTCCTGAAGCTCTATATCCTTTATACTACACATTATCTCGGCGTAGGCTACACTGTCTGCATTATTGTAAACACAGCAGGTCGGGTTGATAATATCGCCGCCGTGTTCATTGATTGACGGCCTGAGTACGCGGGTAACCTTAAGGTCGAAAGGCTCGGCTGGTTGGGCGGGAAAACCATAGACATTTACGTCATCGAAATTCCACACGTTGAGGGATGAAACGTTGCCTTCACCTTTCCAGTTGAAAGCCACCTGGGAAGCTCCTGCAGCCCAGGATGATACGTTGATGCTGTCTCTTTTACCTTCGAGTCCACCGTAACAGACCTGACCATAATCCCAAACGACATGGGGGAATGTTCCTCCCCCATTGGTCGAACCGAGGATTCTGGCCTGGTATGAACCCTGGTAGTGGTCGTAGGAATGGGTTAGGGTGATCCAAACCTCATCATATGCGGAACAATCTACTACAGGGGAGATGAACTCATCGGTTCCGGTCTCGACGGGGTCCCAGAAGATAGTCGGCACACCCTGGTCGGTTTCAGGCGGGCCGGCCCAGCTCCAGTGCCAGTCAGCGTTATGCCAGTCGTTTTCTTCAGCCGAACCGGAATAGTTTATTTGCCAGTTGGTTGGTGGACTGGTTGCCCACGTGCCCCAGCTCGTAAAGTTTTCTGTTAGAAGAAGATCGGCATGCGCTCCGATGGATAATACCAGTATAATCAATGAAGGAATGAGTAACAAGGATTTTCTTTGATTCATATCGTCCCTCCGTGGTTAAGGGGTTATTTTCCCATCCTGCTCCGTTTTTTCTCTTCGCACCCGCTGCGAATCTGAGAATGTTGCCGGTGTGAATACCGATTGCCGTTCGGCATCTTCACCACTCTCAATAGTCTATGCACCTGCACGGTAAAAGTCAAGTCTTGTGATTTGGTTGAAGCATGCGAAGTGATCTGTTAATGCATATTATTAAAACCTGCAGTCTATTCCTCTACCGAAGGTGAACTTACACCCCACAACCTAGCTGACCAGGCAGGCATCTCGGGTTCTTCTCCCTTCTCGAGCATCTCCCACCATTTCTCGTCGGTCAGACGGTCGGATAAAGGCTGTTTGAACTCGTAGTAGGTAAACGCAGCACCCTGAGCTACGTAAAGCCTGCCGGAGAAATCGACAAGGACCAGGAGTCGTGCCGGATTGCCTGAGGCCTCCTCGAGCACCTGGGCGGTGTTCGGGTCCGTGTGAACGTCGGAGATTTGAGCCATGCGCTTATCATCTTCGGTAACCGGTGTCAAGCTTATACCTGCAGCCATCACGGAAAGGTCTTCAACTGCATACCTCAGCCAGAGGTACTCGTCTTCACTGAGCCCTTGTCTTCTCTGCTTACCGGTAAGCCGTTCGAACTCATCGAGCGTCTTGGCAAAATCCTGCCAGGAGTTCCGGCACCAGTCTGTATGCGAAAATGCAGCGATTGAAAGGGCGCATTCCGCAATCTTGCGGTAAAGAAGGGGTGCGTCTTCAAGATAAGCAAGTTCAGCCGGTTCCGGTTCTTCATGGTAATCTCCGTTCGCCATGTATGCGGTGTAGCTCTGCTTGCCGTAAAGCACGGCGTCGTGCTTGAGTTGCGCCCATGAACCCAGGGTCGTCAAGAGTTTCTTGCGTTCCCATGCCTGCTCATGGACTTTCTCAGGCGGGTTACTCACGCTGTAGGCTCGTGCGAACTTGAACCAGCTTGAATAGACGGATGCTCGAAGCATCTCCTCAGGGGTCGATGCGTAAGAGCGCTTGAGTGCTGACAACTGCTCATCGTAGGCTTCGTATTCTGCATCACCGTCGGATGCAAGTATGCTAAAGGCTTCGTCATTGTTCATCACCGCAAGCAAATCCAGACCCCTGGGAAAAACCCTCATTTCACCTAACTCAGTCATCCCGCAGGTGAACGGTCTGGGTTCGCGGTTCCCGGTATAAGCCCCGACACGGTCTCCGACCAGTTCCGAGAAAACGTATGAGTCGAGTACGAATCTCTGAGGGAAGAACCTGAAAGATAAGGGAACGTATCCGGGTTCCTCTTCGGGAAGAACCTCGGTGTACTCGGAGAGAATCCTGGGTTTTATCTTTTCCCTCAGGTAAGCCGCCAACTCGCGAAGCTCATCGTCCTTCTTCAGGAGTTTTACCGAAGGCGTCTCGCCAAGGAACCTTTTAGCCGCAAGGTATAACTGATCCGGACTCAAGTCCTCTGAAGACCCGAAGAAAAAAGAGGTGGGGACGTATACCAGGTTCCAGAGCCTGCCGGCGTGCTCGACTTGCTTGAGGTTGATAGAGATGAGCAGTGCGGCACGGAAGCCGTCGAGACTCTCGCCTTCTGCCGGGACGTGCAAGGGGATGCGCCCGAACCACATCATAGCCTTGAAATAACGTTCGTAGTGCTCTGCCTTCGTGTAGTGCCCCCTCGGCTGGTACTGCGTGTAGTCCTCGATTACCCCGGGCAGGAACGAGCACTCCTGCATCCCTGAGTGCTCCTCGATTTTGGCAAGCTCGGTTTTCAGGATTTCTGCATCTCTGCCTTCCGGATAGTTAACCGACTGGAGGTCCAGAAGCTTAGCCCCGACCGCAAAGTAAAGGTACTCGATCCGGGCTGCATCCCTTGCCTTTCCCCTCAGGGTTTTATAGTCTTCCTCAGCCTTGCGGCACATGATAGCTGTAAGGTCTTCGAGACGTATGAGAAGCTCCTCCGCCTCCATGGTTTCCACCATATGCGCAAACATGACGTGGAACGTGTGCAGGATGAGGTCTGCCGAGACAAAGAGCGGTGTGTGTTGAGATTCGGCAAGGTTCTCGTACATTGCGTATATGTCGGTGCTTTTTGTAGGGTAAAAAACGAAGCCAAGGGAGTCCACCTTTTCGAGGTTTGACTTGCTGAGTATATCCTCGAGGTCAGGCTGTCTGTTGCGTGGATCGAAGTTGCCGAGTCTGCCCGCATGGGTTGTAGTGAGACAAAGTGCCGTGATTATAAT
>WJJO01000212.1 GCA_014729665.1 Caldifarciminota bacterium | reverse complement strand
GGATACGCTTGCGCAGTTCCTGCATAACCTCGGAGCTGCCTACCATCCTGTACTGTTTGCCCAACTCCTGTTTTAACCTCGTTACTTCATCCTCAAGCTCGATGTTCCACAAGGCATTTCGCATGGTTACAAGGAGTTTATTTGCATCGAGCGGTTTTTCCAGGAAATCGTATGCTCCAAGCTTAAGCGCCCTTACCGCAGATTTTACGTCGCCGTGAGCCGAGAAAACAATTACAGGCAGTGTAGGATTTTTAGAACGGATATTAGCCAGAACCTCCAGCCCATCGATATCAGGCAGCTTGTAGTCGAGTAATACCAGGTCGGGAGATTCCTTCTTAATAATCTCCAGGGCCTTGCGCCCGCTTCCCGCCTCCAGGGCCACACACTTCTCATCATCGATAAACTCCGAGATGAGCATCCGTGCGGTCGCTTCATCGTCGACGATAAGTATTCGTTTTCCTATCATCTCTGCAAATCTCCTGCAGGCAAGATCACGATAAACGTCGTCCCTAAACCTTCGAGGCTGTCTACCGTAATCCTGCCGTGATGGTCTTCAATTATCTTTCGGGCTATTGAAAGTCCGAGCCCGGTTCCGCCCTTCTTCAAGCTGAAGTATGGTTCGAACACCTTTTTCCGGTACTCGGGCGGGATGCCGGGGCCTGTATCTGTTATGCGGATTTCTACAGCCGGCATCGACTTGCCCTCCTTGTCCAGAATCTCTATATATGATGATTTGATCGTTATCTTTCCTCCTTTATCTACCGCCTTCAGGGCATTATCCAGAATATGATCGAAGACGGTAGATATCTGATGCCTGTCAAGCTTTACTTCTGGCTGGTCTTCTGTAATTTCTACAATGATGTCAACACCGCGGGGTAAGGTAGGCTTGAGTCTCGAAACCAGATTGTCGATGAGCTTCTTGATATCTACCGGTTCCCTTTCAGGAGGTTCTATCTTTGTAAATTTCATGAAACCGTCGGTCAACCTTATCAGTCTCTCTATCTCCTCTGAAACTATCCTGGAATAGCGTGTGACTTCTTTGTCTTTATCTTTACCTGTCGATATCATCTTCTCCAGGCGCTGGATAGCAAGACGGATATGGCTTAACGGATTCTTGATACCGTGTGCAAGCTGTTGAGCCACCGGAACCCAGGTTGCAACCTTATGCCCGAATTCTTGTTCGGAGACATCGGACAACCTTACTATCCATCCCAGAGACCTCATCTTACGGACAGAAACATCCAGATGCTCGAGTCTTCCTTCCCTTACCAGGCTGATAATCTTGTTATCGTTTTCACCCCTTTTCATAGCTTCAAGTATAAATGTCCTGAGTGGCTGTAATTCTTTAGTGAGTTTCATTGTATAGAAATTCCGGTTCGTTTCAGTATCTTCACGCAGTTGGAGGATACGCCTGGCCTCCTGATTGATCTGTTTTAACCTTCCTCTATGATCTATAACTAAAACACCTTTGTCCGGATCGGCGACCAGGCCCTTTATCCAGGTCTTGCGCCTGTAATGGAGATATAACACTGCGCCAATACCCAATACAAGCACGACGATGATAGGAATTAAATAGTAGGGAGAGAATCCGGACGGCAGAGCAGCCTTCTTTTCAACGTCGTAAAGGGTATAGATGTATCCTCCATTTGGATTTTCAAAGTAGGTTAGGATTTTCTTTTTATTTCCTGCATTAACCAGCTCAATCCCAACCCTCCTGGTATCGCCAACCCCTTCCAGACGACCTTCTTCTTTCAACTCGTCGTTCAGGATAACCATGGTACCGTCGTAAGTCATAATTAGTATCTCGGGATGACCGTCCCCGTCGATATCGCCTGAACGCATAACCTTTACCTGGTTGGAATCGAGCGGCACGTATCGAGCAACCACCTCAAGATTTCCGTTGAACGCACGCACCACTCCGTCGGTATTCCCGGTGATTATTTCAGGCACTTCGTCTCTGTCTAAATCACATAGAACCTTTCCAAGGTAGGCGTGTCCGGTTTCAAGCATCTTTTCGGTCGTTCCTGTCATGGCATCAAGGATAAAAACCTTATCAGGTCCGAGATAAGGTGTTCGATGAGTTTCCTCGACTACAACGATTTCATAGTAATCGTCCCTGTCGAAATCTGCAACATCAATTCTGGTATTTGACCAGTACCCGCCGAATTCCCTCTGCCATATCAGTTCACCCTTGCTGTTAAGGACTATTACATAAG
>WJJO01000211.1 GCA_014729665.1 Caldifarciminota bacterium | reverse complement strand
CCCAGGGGTGGGGGGTGAGTTGTTTAAGACCAACCGTTACACGGCCTGTCTCTTCGTTCTTGGTAAGGACCTTTACGTCTATCTCGTCTCCGACCTTTAATACCTCGGCAGGATGCACTATCTTCTTCCAGCTGATATCTGAGATGTGCATTAATGCATCCAAGCCCCCGAGGTCGATGAACGCTCCAAAGTCAACGATATTCTTGACAGTTCCTTTGACCACGGTGTCCACTTCGAGTTTAGCCATAGCCTCCTTATGCAAACGGGCCAGCTCTTCTTCGAGAAGCATCCTTCGGGAAACGACTATGTTGCGCTTGTTCCAGTTGACCTTGATTATCTTGACCTCTATTTCCTTGCCGATGTAGGCGTCGAAATCGGCAACAGAACGTATATCGACCTGTGAACCTGGCAGGAAGGCGTCAAGTCTGAAAACCTCCACCTGCAGGCCGCCTTTTACCTTCTTGCGGACCATTGCAGGACAGGGTTCCTCGTTTTCAAGCTTACGCTTGATAGTATCCCAGGCCATCTGAAAATCGGCCTTCTTCTTACTGATTACGGGAAGACCTTCGCGGTTTTCCAGCGATTCAACGAAAACCATTACCTCATCGCCTTCCGTAATCTCCTCCGGGTCCGGGAATTCACTCGTGGAAAGAACACCTTCAGATTTCCAGGAAAGGTCTACTAACACCACGTTTCCCTGTACCCTTACTATGGTTCCCTTAACTATCTCACCTACGGTGATTCGTGAAAGGGATTCTTCTATCAATTTGCCGAGTTCATCGGCTGTTGGCTCTTTTGTTACGTTTTCTGCCATTCGGTATTACCTCCTAGTTAGAGTATTTGTGGCATTGCCACAGTTCTAACCTTTCTTTCGGGATCATCACCGGCCCAGGCTATATCGGCAAGTTTATGCACTGCTCGTTCTATGCGCCGGGTAAACCCCTCGTATTTTTTATTGTTTTTCATTTCCTCATCGGGGTAGATAATATCCCCGAAGAATACCTCTATCTGAGATTTCCTCGTAATCCATTCCATCACCGGTCTGTGAGTATTCTTGATATACGCCGGCACCACCGGAACGTCGTAGCGAAGTGAAAGCATCCCCACGCCTGAATGGAACGGTAAGAACTCACCTTTAATACTCCTGGTTCCCTCCGGGAACAGAATTATTGCCTGGCCCTTGCCTAAAAGTCGCTTCACTCGTCTGAAAAGCTTGATATCGTAAGCCTTGCCGCGTTTTATAGGTATTGCATTGAGCCAGGTTATCAGCCAGCGGAAGAACTTCGACTGACCGAACAGCTCCTCCTTGGCTAAAAAGAAACACTCCCTCTTGACCGCATGCCCCATCAAAGGGGGATCGACGAAACTCATGTGGTTGGACGCGATGAGAACCGCACCCTTCTCGGGTACCCTGTCTCTATCGTGCACCCTTACCCCAAGGATAGTCCGGAACAACGGGACGGTAATGGTCCATCCCCATTGCCAGCGCCACTTCACCTCCCGGCCTCCGGTCCGTTACCCATCCTCTTGATAACCTCATCGTATATAATCTTAACCTGTTCATCGATAGTCATATCCGTAGTATCAACGACCATCGCGTCCTTGACTTGAATAAGCGGACTCAACTCCCTTCCCGAATCAATCCTGTCTCTGGTAACCAGTCCTGCCTTAACCTCTGTCTCACCCGATCTTATACCCTTTTCTTCCAATTCCCGCTTACGTCTCCGGACACGTTCTGCAAGATCACACTTCATGAAAACCTTAAGTTCAGCATCCGGGAACACCACGGAGCCGATATCCCTTCCCTCGCAAACAAGCTTGGCGTCCTTTCCAAACTCCCTCTGCCTGTTAACGCAGTACTCACGAACGACCCCGCGTTCCGACACGGGAGAAACCCAGTTATCTACCTCGGGAGAGCGTAACTCATCGGTAAGCCTCTTTCCGTCCAGGTTTATAGACAAGGCGTTACTGACTATCTTGAATTCCAATAAAGAATCACGGAGTATTCTCAGTAATCTATCATCCGAAGCCTCCTCCGCCTGTTTCCCCAGAAGCAAGTAGGTTACCGCCCTATACATGGCACCGGTATCCAAATGTATGAATCCAAGCTTTTTGGAAAGAAGTTTTGCGGTTGTGCTTTTACCTGATGATGCTGTTCCGTCAATTGCTACTACGAATTTCAAGTCACTAAGGACCTCCTTATTAAATTACTGTGCCGGGTATTTCAAGCCTGAAGTTTATCTGCAGGCATCTCCTGACGTACAGCCCCTTATTATAAGCATCTAGTGACAGGCGTCAACCCCTCGACGTTTCAACCCGTCGAACCTTCAGTTCAGCCAAACTCTACTAGTTAATACCCCGGCCCCGTTGAAACATCCAAAGGAACTACCTCAGATATCACCGGCAATACGGACCTCCGTTGAATGCTGCTATTTCCAGATTGGAACAACACCAATCTTGACACAGGAAGTGTCTTACTCTTATAGTTATAGAAAGGATTTCACCATCCCCCTACACATATCCTGTCCTGTCCGTATCTTGGTGCCTCTGTGGTGGTTTTAAGCTTCCTTTAGTCGCCGCTTCGCGTGACTTCGTCGCTTCGCGTCCGACAACCTCCTGGGGGCGGGACTTCTTTCTTACCCCCAAAGCCCGTATTGTAAGCATACGCATGACCCCCTAAGATACAAATAACATCCTAAGCGATTAACCATGTTCTGTTGTCAAACCGTAATGCGTCGCCATGTCTTAGGTTATGGATACATCCTAACAGCCCGGATGAGGTATCATATCTTTCTAGAAGTGTGAAAAAACACCACATCCAGGCAAAGCGATTTCGCAAGTGTTCGATTCGTATAATTATATGAAATACTCTTCTTGCTTATCCATGTAGCATCTTTATAACGACGAGGTTACCATTCCTTCGGATACAAGAATCCAGTTACGAAAACATGGATTCTACCCCTCCTTCTGATCTTTAACCGTCGGGTACTAAAAGATACTCCTGGTCACCAAAGTGTACCCCGCCTCCAGCTGTAGCCTCCCATGCCCTGAGGACCGCGTGGTGGGGATGGGTTAGGTAGTAGCTGATCCAGTGTTTGAGGGGAGGAACCGGAATCTCGTTCTCGGGATGACTGACTTCATTAATAAGATGTCTCATATCCAGTTTATGGTTCTGGTAATAATCCCGAGCTACCTCGAATCCGTTCCTTGAAAATAATCGCCTCGCACCTCTACGCGTGATATCGCGTTTGTGATGGGGTATTGCCCAGTCCATGGTAACTACAGATGGGAAACAAACTACGGCAACCCCTCCGGGATTCAAAGCCCTATAGATCCAATTCATATAAGCGTCAGCATCATCTACGTGTTCTACGGTTGCCAGACTGACCACCGCGTCGAACTTTCCAAGTCCGTCAAGGAACTCGAAATCGTTTGCATTCCCTAAAGTGAAGGAAGTCCGCTTTCCTGAATAGTTCTCCTTAGCGTACTCAATAACCTCTGGGTCAAGATCCACACCCAGAACATTACCCGCCCGTGAAAGAATCTCTGAGCCGTAACCCGAACCACATGCGATATCGATAATCCTAACCTTCCCTTTATTTCCGAAATGTTCCAACACCCACCTTGCAGCAACCCTATACCGGGTTGTAAATACCTTGTACATAACGCCTTGAATGTTATCCACACTTTCCTGATCCATATCCTTGGGATATACTCGTTCTGAAATTCCAGCCATTGTAATTCCTTTTTTGGGATTTACTTCATCGTCTTATTGTAGTAGTATAAGTCTTCATACCTTAATGTCAAACCCTTCTCCGAAACAACAATCAACCTGCTAT
>WJJO01000002.1 GCA_014729665.1 Caldifarciminota bacterium | reverse complement strand
CGGTGGGGACGATGAACCTGTCTGGGATGGCACACTCAACAAGGGCGAGAACTACCGATTCACCGCAGCCGCCTGGGATACATCGGATGTCGGAACCTACCACGTTACGTCCATCAAACCGGTAGGCACCGTAGTAAACTGCTACGACGATAACGGCGCGAGTTTCTTCCCGGTGATAAATTCGCAGGCTATTGGTATTGTCAACGATTTTGAACCCTCAGGTGAACTTGAGACGGTCAGCCTTGTCGGTTCAGAGGTTGTACTCAGATACGCGAATTATCCCGATGGTCTGCACGCGGACGTGTTCGACGCCTCGGGTAGAAAGGTTTCAGAGATTGTCTCACCCAGAGAGTCCGGTAAGATTACCTGGGGTCAGGATCACGGGCCAGGGGTTTATTTCATCAAGGTAGATGATACTAGGTCAGACTTGACCAGGAAGGTAGTGATAACAAGATAAGACCTGCGACCTTTTCTCTAAAGGAGATAAGGAGCATTGTCAAGGAGGATAAAATGAAACGTTTCGTGTGTCTTTCAGGATTAGTCCTGATCCCTTTGACCGGGTTTGCAGGTTGGACACATACCTTTGGCCAGGATCAAGACGACGTGGGGTATTGCGTTCAAGAAACCTCTGACGGAGGTTATATAATAGCCGGACATTCAGGTATTACGATGGGCGGTTGGATCATCAAGACGGATGCTCACGGCGACGCCATTTGGACATCTGCACCTTTCGGCTTCGGGGGCGGTACGGCCTACTCCATAACAGAAACCTCTGACGGCAACTATGTGGCAACCGGTTTCCAGGCTATGTACGATGACGGGAAGTATCATTTAGCGCTGGTTAAGCTTAATCCTCAAGGCCAGGAGGTATGGTTTAAAATCGATGCCGACTGGGTCGGACACGACTCGAGCGGAGGCATCGGTTACTCGGTCCACCAAACACCTGACGGCGGCTACGTAGTTGCAGGATCGAGACAGCCCTTCATCTTCACCGATACTATTGACGTATGGCTCATCAAGACCGACTCAGCAGGTGAACTGGAATGGGAGAAGAAGCACGGCGGACTCCCACAAGACGTTGGCCGCTGCGTACGCAGTACGTCCGACGGGTGCTACATCATCGCAGGTTATACCGAATACTCCACTCCGTCATCGCCGTGGAGCTACTGGGTGTTAAAGACCGACGATGAAGGCGATACCGTCTGGATATCGGGAATGCCTGACTGGTATTTCGGCAGGGCCTACTGGGTCGAGGAAACCTCTGATGATGGCTTCATTTCCGCAGGTTACGTGTTTCCGTTCGAGGACGGTAAGCATCACCTATTCCTTCTGAAGATGGATTCAGAAGGCGATACCTTATGGAGCAGGATGGACCTGGATTGGCTTGCCGAGAACGGCGGGGATGCAAGATGCGTAAGGGAAACCTCTGACGGGGGTTTCATCGTATCGGGATTCAGGGCAAACTGGTACGAGGAGATAGAAGATCTCTGGCTCATAAAGACCGATATGAATGCCGATACCCAATGGACGCGGATCTACGGCGGTTCCCAAGAGGATATGTCTCACTGCGTTTCGCAGACCGCAGACGGCGGCTTCATAGTCGTCGGTGCAACCAGTTCATTAGGTTCCGGTGGTTATGACGTATGGCTTGTGAAGACCGATGCCCAGGGAGATACCGTTTCCGTATCCGAAGGGCCTCAGATCATAACAGGTAATTTGGATATACCTGTATCTATAGGTCAGGAGATAGTCCTGAAATACTCGAACCACTCCCGAGGCTTCCATGCTCAGATATTCGACGCATCGGGCCGCAAGGCGGATGAGATTCACTCACCTCTATCCCAGGGCGCTATCCGGTGGGGCGAAGGATTCGATGCAGGCGTGTACTTTATCGAAGCTCTATCTTCCGAAGGACGAGAGACCCGAAAGGTCGTACTGATTCGCTAGAAGGGTACAAACGATAAGGATTTATAATAATCCTCAGGTGTTTATTAGCAAAAAACCAGAAATTTGACAAAAGGTGATGTTTGGTTACACTAGAAACGTTCACTTGAAAACAAATAAGACTTCAAGAAAGGAGTAAAGTGTCAAAGACTAAGGAGATTTTAACCCAGACCGAGAAGTATTCAGCTAACAACTATCATCCGCTGGATGTTGTACTCTCTAGGGGCGAAGGCATATGGGTTTGGGATGTTGACGGCAACAAGTACATGGATTGTCTTGCCGCCTACTCGGCGGTAAATCAGGGCCATCGTCACCAGAAGGTTCTCGATGCCCTAATTAAACAAACCGAACACATTACACTGACCTCTCGGGCGTTCCATAACGATCGGATGGGTGAGTTTTTACATAAGCTCTGTGAGGTAACCGGTAAGGAAAAGGCCCTTCCAATGAACACCGGCGCCGAAGCGGTGGAAACGGCAATCAAGGCCGTCCGAAAATGGGGTTACGAGGTCAAGGGTGTGGAAGAAGGAAAGGCTGAGATAATTACCTGTTCCGGAAACTTCCACGGACGCACCACAACCATCGTCGGTTTCTCTACAGAAGCTCAGTACAAGGACGGATTCGGTCCGTTCACTCCGGGTTTCGTAACCGTTCCTTACGGCGATATCAAGTCGCTGGAGGATGCTATAACCCCTAACACCGTTGCATTCCTGTTTGAGCCGCTTCAGGGCGAGGGTGGAGTGGTAGTTCCCCCCGAAGGTTACATAAAGAAAGCAGCCGAGATTTGCAAACAGAAGAACGTCCTTATGGTTGCAGATGAAATTCAGACCGGACTGGGCAGGACAGGTAAGATGTTCTGCTGTGATCACGAGGAAGTGGTTCCCGATGTCTATATCCTGGGTAAGGCTCTTGGAGGCGGTGTATACCCGGTATCAGGTATCGCCTGCGACGACGATATCATGGGCGTATTTCACCCCGGAGACCACGGTTCTACATTCGGCGGAAATCCCCTGGGTTCTGCGGTCGGTCTTGCTTCTCTGAACGTACTCATCGATGAGAAACTGCCTGCCAAGGCAGCCGATCTGGGGAAATACTTCATGGAAGAGCTAAATAAGATTGAAAGCCCGCACGTCGACCACATTCGCGGCAAGGGCCTCATGATCGGGGTTGTCATAAAGGAAAGCTCGGGCACTGCCCGTCCTTTCTGCGAGAAACTGAGGGATTTGGGTGTCCTGGCAAAGGAGACCCATCACCAGGTTATCCGGTTTGCACCGCCGCTGGTCATTACTAAAGACGAGATTGATTGGGCATTGGAGCGTATCGAAAAGGTGCTTAAGTAAGAAAGGATAACTTAATCCTTCTGTCTGGATATAAAGTGGATTTCAGATAAGGTCGGCTATACCGACCTTATCTTTTTATAACAGATAACTTTTCAGCCATCTGTTCTCTAACCTTCATTCTTGTCAATATCTGGCTAGTTCCTGTCATGGCTCAGGATTTTTTTATAATCTCATATAACTGTGGTTGATATTCAATAAGATACTTATTACTCTTCCCAGGATATTATCCATGAACACACATCGTCCCCTTTATGAATGCATGCCTTTTCTGCAACTTTAACATCTTTTGCCCCAGCCTTCCTGGTCAGGCATTCGATATAACCTGAAAGTTCGATGCAGGCATGTCTTGCGATATTGAATCCCTTGATTGTTACATTCAGTATTCTGCGGTTTCCTTTTTTCGATACCCGACTCGTTTGTATCTCTCCGCCGCGGTGGTAGTTCTTCCAGAAGGCGTTGGTTCGCTTGAGAAGCTGTTCGACAGACATAAGATTACGCGCAAGGAACCTTAAGAACCCCTTGATGCTGACCTCGACCCCGTGCCTGCCCAGTTCGTAAAAGAGACCGGGATCCTTGCCTCCGAATGCTTTATCGACCGCATGGTATATCTCCCTCATGTATTCCACAGGATACCATCGGTTGGCATGACTGGATGTAAACATACCT
>WJJO01000210.1 GCA_014729665.1 Caldifarciminota bacterium | reverse complement strand
GAGTATTACTTGAAGGAGATGGAATTCAGATACAACTACAGAGATTTGACTTTTGACCAGCAGGTGAATAAACTAGTAGAAATACTTATGAGGAAACCAAATTATGCTTAGTAGTTCGATACTAAACTATACAAGACCCTATTTAATAACGGACGTCTTCCGTAAGGTAACTATAAGTCAAGCCTTTTAAGCACTTATCACATCGGGTAAAAAAAATAAAACCTGCAATTTGCTTGACATTTGCCGGCTAATATGTATCCTCAGTCTCTAGAACATATTAGGAGGTAATGTGCCCGAGTTCCGAGTTCTCGCTGTCAACCCCGGGTCTACTTCGACCAAGATAGCGGTATATGATGATCGGGAAGAGGTATTTTCTGTTAACTTATCGCATCCGGCAGAAGAGATTTCGAAATATGCTAAGATTATGGATCAGTACGAATTTCGCCGTGATGTTATCCTCAAGACACTCGAAGAGAAGGGTATCGAGAAATCGTCGCTTTCGGCTGTCGTGGGAAGGGGAGGTCTGCTGCGTCCGATACCGGGAGGAACCTACCAGGTCAACGAGCGGATGACGGCAGACTTAAAGGCCGGTCTTCAGGGAGAACACGCCTCCAACCTGGGCGGGCTCATCGCCTGGGCGATTGCCGAGAAACTCGGCATCCCCTCGTTCATTGTCGACCCCGTTGTGGTCGACGAGATGGAGGCCTTTGCCCGGTACACCGGAAGGCCGGAGATAAAGCGCAGAAGCATATTCCACGCCCTGAACCAGAAGGCGGCGGCGCGCAAGGCCGCCGAAGAGCTCGGCAAGCGTTATGAAGAGCTCAATCTGATAGTCGCACACCTTGGCGGAGGGATATCCATAGGCGCACACAAGAAGGGCAGGGTGGTCGACGTGAACAACGCACTCAACGGCGACGGTCCCATAGCCCCGGAGCGCGCGGGTTCGCTTCCCGCATGGGACCTTGTAGGCCTCGTCCTGGATAAAGGATACGGCAAGCCCGATGTCAAGAAGCTTCTGGCAGGCAAGGGCGGGGTCGTAGCCTTCCTGGGGACAAACGACATGAGGGACGTCGAGGAGCGCGTGAAGGCAGGCGACGAGGAAGCCGAAGAGGTTCTGGGTGCGGTCGCCTACACCTGCTCGAAGGAGATAGGAGCAAGGGCCGCTGTAATGGCAGGCAAGGTTGATGCGATAGTCCTCACCGGAGGACTTGCATTCGATAAGAAGTTCGTCGAGTGGATACGCGAACGCGTCGAGTTCATTGCGCCCCTGATGGTATACGCGGGTGAGAACGAGATGGAGTCGCTTGCCCAGGGAGCACTGCGCGTACTGTCGGGTGAAGAGAACGCGAAAGAGTACTGATTTTTTGAAAATGATAAACGTAGCAGGAGGATAGATGTCCATCAAGAAGTTAGCGAAACTGGTAGAGAAGGTCAAGGGTTTACCCAAGATGCGTGTTTCGGTCGCCGCGGGAGAAGACCCGCATACCATCGAGGCGGTTGCAAGGGGAGTTAACGAAGGGATGATAGATGCTACAATGACCGGACACGCCTCGAAGATAAAGAAGGTCGCGTCGGAGTACGATATCGACCCGTCGATATTCAATATCGTCGATACCCCTGACGAGAAGACTGCTGCCGTAAAGGCAGTCGAGATAGTCAATGCCGGTGATGCCGACTTCCTGATGAAGGGCCTTGTCGGTTCGGCAACCTACATGCGTGCCATACTCAACAAGGAAAAGGGTTTGCTTCCTCCGAAGAGTACGCTTTCTCACGTAACGATACTCGAGGTTCCATCCTATCATAAGCTTCTCATAGGTACAGACGTGGCGGTGCTGATCGCCCCGGATCTGGGTGAGAAGGTAGCGATGATAGGCTATGCGGTCGATATCGCCCACCGGCTGGATATCGAGCGGCCCAAGGTCGCCGTAATAGGCGCCGTGGAGAAGGTAAATCCCAAGATGTGCGCGACGGTAGAGGCCGCCGTGCTGACTCAGATGAACCGCCGGGGTCAGATTAAAGGATGCGTGGTCGACGGACCCCTGGCTATGGATCTTGCGGTCAGCAAAGAATCCAGGGAGATAAAGGGTGTCGACAGCGAAGTTGCAGGCGACGCCGACGTTCTCGTATTCCCGGATATAGAGGCCGGAAACATATTCTACAAGGCCTGCGCATATCTGGCAGAGGCAAAGCTTGCCGCCATCGTCACCGGCGCAAAGGTTCCCTGCGTTCTTACCTCGCGGGCCGATTCGGAAGATTCCAAGTTCTACTCGATTGCCCTGGCCGCTTTGATGGCCGGGAAGGGAAAGTAAAGAGAGTCAAGGACGGATGTCCTGAAGAGTAAAAAAGTATTGGTGCAGAAACATTAAAAGGAGTTGAACCTTTTATGAAGTTCTTCAGAAGATTCAAGATACTGGGTACGGGATCGTTCCTGCCTGAAAAGGTATTAACCAACCATGATCTGGAAAAGATGGTTGACACCTCCGACGAGTGGATCAAAACCCGCACCGGCATCGAGAAGCGTCATATCGCAGCCAATAATGAAGCAACATCTGATATGATATTTGCCGCTGCCAAAGATGCTTTAAAAAACGCCGGGCTGGCTGCATCCGCTTTAGGAGCCATTATAGTTGGAACGGTCACTCCTGACACCATGTTCCCTTCAACAGGATGCTGGGTTCAAAGGAAACTCGACATTCCAGGCATACCCGCGTTTGACGTTTCGGCAGCTTGTTCAGGATTCTTATACGGAATGGAAATCGCTACCTCAATGCTGCCATCAATAGACAAACCCATCCTGGTTGCCGGTGCAGATGCCTTGTCGAAGATTACAAACTGGCAAGATCGGGGGACTTGTGTACTAATGGGCGATGGTGCAGGTGTCGTTATCATTGCTCCAACCACCGAAGATCGCGGATACCTGTCCTCCTTACTGGGTGCTGACGGTGCCCTGGGCGAGCTTCTCATTCAACATGCCGGTGGTTCAAGGATGCCGGCGTCTCATGAAACGGTAGATAAAAACCTGCATACAATCGACATGAAGGGCAACGAGATATTCAAACACGCGGTGCGAACCATGGGCGACGCAGCGGTCGAGGCGATTGCCAAGTCAGGCGTACCGCCTGACGACATCGACATGTTCGTACCGCACCAGGCAAATCACCGCATCATAGAGGCGACCTGCAGGCGTGCAAAGGTGCCGCTTTCAAAGACCCACATTACAATCAGCTGGCACGGGAACATGTCGGCAGGGACCATACCCATCGCTTTCCACGACGCGGTTTCGAAGGGTATAATCAAGCGCGACGACAAGGTTCTTTTTGCCGCGTTCGGCGGCGGCTTCACCTGGGGCGCATCGGTACTGGTATTTTAAAGGACAGCCGGGCATATGAATCGAGTACGCTTCAAGATAACCTGTAACCTCGCTCTGGTTATGCCCCTTGCTGAGAGTTATATGAATAATGCGGCTTTGAGCCGCATTATTTTTTGTCAAGAGAATTTTATTGTTTCATGAAATCCGGAGAAAGGAATCTGTGATTCCTTTCTCCGGCTAAAATTAGGAGGCTCGATGCTTGAGATCCGCTTCCACGGACGCGGCGGCCAGGGTACCGTGGTCGCCTCCAAGGCGCTGGCGTTCGCCGTAGCCAGGGAAGGACGCTTCGTTCAGACCTTCCCCGAGTACGGCGTGGAGCGCCGGGGCGCTCCGGTGGTCGCCTTCACCCGTATCGACGATGTACCTATCTATATCCGCTCAAAGATATACGAACCCGATCACCTCGTGGTTCTGGAGCCGACCCTGATAGGCGCCATCGACGTAACCGAAGGTCTGAAACCCGGCGGCTGGATTATCATCAACTCAGATAAGAAAGCGGCCGAGTTCGGTCAGTTTGCCGGTTTCAAGGTAGCAACCTTCGATGCAACATCGGTAGCATTGAAGTACAGGCTGGGGTCGTCCGCCGCTCCAATCGTCAACACCGCGATACTGGGAGCCCTTTCCAAGATAACCGGTTTCGTCGGAATCGACGCGGTGCGTGAGGCGGTGCGGGAGATTGCGCCTGTAAAAAAGGATGAAAACGTCAAGGCGGCCGAAGAGGCTTACGAAAAAGCGGAAGCAGAACAGGAGCAGTCATGAGTGATGAGATAAAATGGAAGAAGGAATCCGATATGCCCCTGATGGCAATGTCGATGGGCCGGATGACGGTCAACAAGACCGGTTCGTGGAGAAACCTGAGACCTGTAATCGAGAAGGAAAAATGCATCAAGTGCGGAATCTGCTGGAAGTTCTGCCCTGACGTATCCATCAGGCTGGACGAAGAGGACTATCCCGTAGTAGACCTCGAGTTCTGCAAGGGATGCGGCATCTGCGCGGTTGAATGCCCCAAGGATGCAATCACCATGATCAAGGAGGAATGATGCAGAAGGTAATAATGGGAAACCACGCCCTTTCATGGGGCGCTCTGCTTTCCAGGGCAGAGGTCATTGCTGCCTACCCCATCACCCCCCAGACAGAGGTCGTCGAACTGTTATCCAACATGTGCGCCGACGGCGATCTGGATGCACAGTTCATAAAGGTGGAAAGCGAACACTCGGCGATGGCGGCATCGATGGGAGCGTCTGCCGCGGGTGCAAGGACGTTCACCGCGACCTCGGCACAGGGGCTGGCCCTGATGCACGAGGTTCTGCACTGGGCAACAGGAGCGAGGCTGCCGATAGTGATGGGCAACATCAACCGAGCCATGGCGCCGCCCTGGACAATATGGACCGAGCAGACCGACTCCATCTCCGAACGAGACACCGGCTGGCTGCAGATATACACCTCCTCCATCCAGGAGATATTGGATTCGGTAATCCAGGCCTACAAGGTCGCCGAACAGGTTTACCTGCCTGTCATGGTCGTCCTTGACAGCTTCGTCCTGTCCCATACCAACGAGAACTGCGACATCCCTGACCAGTCGAAGGTCGACGCCTACCTTCCCAAGTTCGAAAACGCCTACAAGCTCGACGTCAATAAACCCGCCGCTTACGGCGGACTGACCGGACCTGACTGGTACTACGAACTCCGCTACAAGATCCAGAAGGACACCGAACGCTCCCTCGATCTCTTTGTTGAGACCGGCAAGGAGTTCGGTGAGATGTTCGGCCGCGAGTACGGTCTTGTAGAGACCTACAAGCTGGATGACGCCGACACCGTGCTGGTATCCTCGGCATCCATAGCATCCACCGCACGACCCGTAATAGACGCAATGCGCGAAGAGGGCCACAAGGTCGGCCTTATACGGGTCAGGGTGTTCAGGCCTTTCCCGTCCGATTTGATGCGCAAGCTTTTGGAAGGCCGCAAGAAGGTACTCGTTGTCGACCGCAACATCAGCTTCGGCATGTCCGGCGCGTTCTACGAAGAAACCAAGGCCGCGCTCTACAACGTCAAGAATAGTCCCCCGATGTGGGGTTATATCGCAGGCCTGGGCGGACGCGACGTTCCCACCAACGTGGTCAGGGACATGATAGAGCAGACAATGAAAGAGGATCATCCCTCGGGAGACATCATCTGGATAGGAGTGAAGAAATGAAATACACAATACCCGCTCAGGAAGTAATGTGCTCCGGGCACAAGGCCTGCCAGGGATGCGGTGCGGCTTTGGCCATGCGCTACGCCCTCAAGGCCCTGGGACCCCGCACCATCATGACATTTCCCGCCTGCTGCTGGTCGGTCATCGACGGTCCCTTTCCCTATTCAGCCGTCGGTGTTCCGCTTTTCCATACCGCTTTCGAGACCGCGGCGGTTGTCGCGTCAGGCATCCGCGCGGGGCTCGATGCACGCGGTGAGAAAGACGTCAACGTTGTGGCCTGGGCAGGGGACGGCGGCACCTTCGACATCGGCATCCAGGCTTTATCCGGTACTACCGAGCGTAACGACAACATCATCTACGTCTGCTACGACAACGAGGCCTACATGAACACCGGTGTGCAGCGTTCCTCCGCGACCCCGTGGGGCGCTGTGACAACCACCACCCCTCCCCGCCACTTCAAGAAGGAGCGCAAGAAGGACATGATGGCGATACTCGCCGCGCACTCCATCCCCTACACCGCCTCGGCATCCGTCGCATACCCGGAGGATTTCATTAAGAAACTGAACTATGCCAAATCCATCGAGGGAACAAAGTTCCTGCACATCCTTGCAACCTGTCCCCCGGGCTGGAGAAGCGCCCCCGAGATAGCGGTGCAGCTTGCAAAGCTAGCGGTCCAGACCCACGCTTTTCCCCTTTACGAGATTCATGAAGGCCGCTACTTCAAGATGAGTATGAACCCTGCCAAGAAGCCCCTCACAGACTACCTGAAACCTCAGGGCCGGTTCCGCCATCTGACCGAAGAGCAGGTTGCCGACATGGACCGCATGATAGACGAACGCTACTCCTACCTTCTGGAACAGGCCGAGCGGTCGAAGCCTTACTTCGATGCAAAGAAGGAAACCAAGTAAACGGCTGATACTTCGAAATAAAGGATACTGGAAACGGGATGCATTCGCGTCCCGTTTCATAAAACTTCAGATACAATCGATTATCGTGTAGTTTGATTGGAAAGAGGTGCAATTAAAGATGAACGAAACCGTATACAAGTGGAAACCGAAGGATAAATTGCTTTACGTCCTTTCAATGATACCATTCCTTGCCGTATTCGCAGGGGCCTCCTACATCCTCGCTACCTACTCTATCTATCTCATGCTAATACTCTTTGCTCTATATATAATTACCAACGTCTTCCAGGCCGGATGCTGCGTGGGCTGTCCGTACCGCGGGAAGTACTGTCCTGCCTTGTGCGGTGTTTATCTCGGTAATCTTCTTTCCGTAATTCTTTACAGGAACCGGAAGTTCGATGCCAAATTCTTCAAGGTCAACGCAACTCTGGGTGAGATAATGGTTCTGGTTGTCGCTTTATTTCCCGTTTACTGGGTGTTCAGAACCGCTTGGTATCTTCTGATTATCTACTTTTCCCTTATCGCGGCACATTTCGTTTTATTCATGTCGACTCAGTGCGGTAAGTGCAGCTACAATAAAACCTGTCCGGCTGGTCAGTTTACTCTAAGCTGTCGCAGGAGGCAGGAGGCCAAGACGGAATAGCATCAGTTTCCTCCGAGAACGATGCACTCATGCAGGGAACTGAAGTGATTCTTCCTTACTATTCTTTAGCTTTAATTTCTTCGTTCAATCGTTCTGCCAGTTCCTTATCCAGCCCCTTCAGGATATCGGCTTCCTTCCGTGCGGCCTCGAGATTCCCCCCGGCTACGTAAGCACGACCCAGTCCGTAGTGAGCGTCAGCCGAGTTCGGATCGATTGTGACCATTTCGTTGAAGACTTCTTCTGCCTTGTTGTGGTGCCCCATCTTGAGACGTGCCTCACCTAGCCCCTTTAGTGCATCGAGAGTTTCCTCTTTTGTAAGGTTGCTTCTGATTAGTAACGCCTTGTCGAACTCGGAGACCGCGGTTCCGGTCTTTCCCATTCCGAGGTTTGCATAACCCATGCCTATGTGAGCTTGCAGTGCATCCGGATAGACTACTAGAAGCTTCTCGAAGCTTTCCATCGCACCTTTCCAGTCTGCGTTTTTAAGCTGACAGTTGCCCATCCAGTAGTAGGGTCCGGGTTCGGTAGGGTTGGACTCTATCATATCCCGGTACAGATAGATGGCGTCGTTGTAACGACCGGCTTCCTCGTAGGCTTTACCGAGTGCGGAGACGGTATAATCGTCGTAGGGATCAATCTCATATGCTTGTTCGAGCATCTCTATGGCCTTATCATACTTCCCTTCTTCAGCCCAGCTGAGACCAAGCCCCTGATAGCCATCCGGTTCATCCGGGGCAAGCTTTACGACCTTTCCGTAACAGTCCCTTGCCTTTGAATAATCGGCCTTTTCATAATACACGTATCCAAGTCCCATCAGGGCCTCGACGTTTGAGGGTTCGACTTCCGCAGCCTTCAGGAAGTATTCTTCAGCCTCTTCCAGATTACCCATGTTGAGTGAAAACCAACCCATCGTTACATCGTCGTAATCGTACATTCCATAGCCCTCGCTTCCCTCCATCTCGTACACCTCTGCCAGGGTCTTTGATTCGGTCGATTCCAAAAGGGGTTTGGCGTCATTTACGGGAACCGCGAAGTTCAGATTCTGGCCTGAGTAGTAGGAAGCTGTGGTTACCCCTACTACCTTCCCCTCCATAT
>WJJO01000209.1 GCA_014729665.1 Caldifarciminota bacterium | reverse complement strand
TTACCAGAAGTTGTCTATACTAAGACAACCTAAACTAGACGAAGGCCAACATGAGACGCAGTTGGTTGCATAGTACATATAAGATATGCTTCCACACCCTGTGCACGCTCCCATTTGACGGAATCCCCTTCATAAAGGGTATCCCTTTCAGGGGCGGCAAGCGTGAACTCGTCAACAAGTGTCGTATTTGCCGTTATCATTTCCCCTTGAGGATAGGAAATCTCGATACTCCAGGACTGGTTAGCTTCAAATTCCATCGAATCGATACGGTAGTAGCCTGAAGAGTCTTCGTCTTCTGTAAGGTTATATCTTTCATCTCCGGATGAGAGGGTTAACTCCGCGCCGCTCGTACCGTTCCAGGGATACTTTGCGACCGTATCCACGAAGACAGGCACATCGCCGTACCAGAAGGTGTCGTAAACCGTATCGACTTCTATCGTGTCGAGGATGGATATCGTCCTCCCGACCATGACGGTGACTGTTGATGAGTCGGTGGATACGATGCCGTAAACGTTGGGTTCGCCTTTATATGATTCGGCTGTTACATCGCAAGCGAGCCATGATACAGCTATGGATGCCGTCAGGATAATAAGAATGATTCTTTTCATCAGAACCTCCCCCTTATGCCGAAACTTGGTAAGGGAAACGGGATGGAGTAGACCGGTTCCCTCCTCGTTGTTCCGTTCGTATCGTCGAACCAGTAGTTGTAGAACAGGATATTCTTTCTTGAATAGCAGTTGAGAACCTGGAAGTAGAACTCGGCGTCAATTACCTTTGCAATCTTGAACTTCTTTGAAAACCCCGCGTCGAGTCTGTGATAGGCAGGATACCTGACCCCGCTTCGGACGCCTGAGATACCCACCCAGTAAGGTTCGCAGTACGGATCTACCGCCTGGTACCAGCCTACCTGGGCCGTAAACGGCAGACCGGACGAGTAGACCCAGCCGGTATTGATGTTCCACCCCTTGCCGAGGGGGAAGTTAAGCGCGATATTCACGTTGTGCCGGGAATCGTGCAGGGGGTGGAACCAGTCTTCTTCCTCGTCGAACCGGTGCCAGGTTTGGGTATATGAGTAGCCTATCCAGGATGAGCCGTACTTGAGCATCAACTCTCCTCCATAGGAGTACCCCTGCCCAAGGCTGTAGGTTGCGCTGTCCTCTTCATTGGTTATCACTATCCCGGTGAAGTTACTCTCGCGGATGTTGCGCATATCCTTGTAATAACCTTCGACCGACACGCTTACGTCAGCAAACTGAATACCGAGTAAGGTAAGGTCTTTCGGAAACCTATACTCGGTCCCCAGCGTAAACATGGTTGAGTGAAGCGGCGGATGACTCGAATCGGCAGGAATCCACTGCTGGTAGAACTGCAATGGCAGCTTCATGGTCATCTCGTCCCGGGGAGCGGGTACCGAAAGGTACTGATCGTACATCCCTGCGCCGAACATTAAAGCCCAGTCCGCGGTTATCCTGCGTTTTATGCCCAGCCTTGGTTCTGCCCTGAAGAAGTTGCCGTTGGAGAAGAAGGTGCCGCGAAGTCCTGTCTCTATTACCCAGAATTGTGTAGGCTCCCACCTGTCCTGGATGTAGATGCAAGCGGAGAAAAAGGTGTCACGTTTATCCAGGAAGGCCGTATCCACCGTGTCCTGTTCGGCCTGGTACCTGACTCTCATGTAGTTTGGTGTCTCGACCGCCTTGGCATCCAGGCCGAAATCCACACGGTGCTCCGGACCGGTGAACCAGGTCAGCGCCCATGTTGTGTTCAGTTCGCCGATGCCGCTTCGAAGCTCAAGGTGGTAATCTTCTGTTTTTTCGCCGCTCTCGCGCAGGGAATCCGGGTTGTACTCTACGAAGTCTACGTTGACGCGGTAACGGCTTGCGTTGAAAGTTATAATTGAGAACAAATCCGGTGTGAATAGATACCGCCACTGAAGTCCCAGCGTACTGTTGCCCCACTTGAAGTTAATGTTTGAGGAGTAGTTTTCGTCATCACCCATATCTAAATCGAGAACGTCGTCGCCGAAAAGACCTGAAACGGTAAACCGTGATTTGTCGGAGACGTCCCAGTTGACCTTTGTCTGCAGATCGTAGAAATGGTAGGGCAGGTAGATGGTCGCCAGATTCTCACTTCGTTCGATAGATTTGGCAAAAATCTTATCAAGACCCCAGGTTATCGCATCTATGTATGTTCGCCTGCC
>WJJO01000208.1 GCA_014729665.1 Caldifarciminota bacterium | reverse complement strand
GGTTTTAGTGAAATCTGGTTGCTTAAAACTAATGAAAATGGTGATACGTTATGGACACGGAACTTCGGCGAGAGTGTAGGTTACTGCGTGCAGCAAACTCATGACGGCGGCTATATCATCACTGGTAGAAGAAACTGGATCCCTTCGGAGCTTTTTCTTCTCAAAACAGTCTCCCTTGGTGATAGTATCTGGATGCGTACGTATCTACCCGATGGGTGGGCTTACAGTAGAGGTGCCTTTGTAGAAGAAACTAAAGATGGTGGTTACATTATTACTGGGTTTATTGGCTATGATGAAGAAGATCATTTCAAGCATGCCCTTTGGGTAATCAGAACCGATTCTTTAGGTGATACCTTGTGGACGTATCAAGGTGAGGGCGATTGGGACTACATCAGGCAAGGTCATTGTGTACGCGAAACCAACGACGGACAATACATCGTGCTTGCGAACTTCGGCTTATTGAAATTCGATCAGGAAGGTAACAATCTCTGGATGCGAGATTACCGAAACGGAAGTTGCGTGCAAGAAGCGGATGATGAAGGATATGCGCTTACTGGAGATGGATGGACTTTACTTTCGTCATCGTCTTCGAGTGCAGAGCCAGGAAATATGTGGTTGCTCAAAACGAATGATCAGGGTGATAGTGTATGGGAACGAACCTATATACCTGGGGCAAGCTTCTATTTCGTTCAAACCCGTGACAGGGGTTTTGTCATGACTGGGCAAAGTGCCGGAGATCCTTTTTTGATAAAGACTGATTCTCTGGGTTTGTTAGGTGTAACTGAGGAACCTGTAATAGAAGCGGATGCGGGTTGGAAGATAGGATCTCCGATAGGAAGACGTATCGCCGTTTTCTATGAGGACTTGCCCCAGGGGCTTCATGCGAAGGTGTTTAACGTTACAGGGCAACAGGTGGATGAAATCCATGTAACAGGCAACAGAGGTTTCATAACCTGGGGCATTGGCTATCCGCCAGGTGTTTATTTTATTCAGGGACCAAATAAACTAAACCAAAACGTCACGGCTAAGGTCGTGATCGTCCATTGAAAGGAGGAAGAGATGAACTTCAAAAAAACCTTGATTCTTTGCATTATCCTTGGTGGCATCGTTCCATCCCTCAAAGCCGATTACTACCAGCCGGACTTGTTTCCCATAGGCCTTACAGGTATCAACCCTTCAGGATACAGTTGTCCTTACGCAGATGCAAATGTTACTCCCCCTTGGGCTTGGACACCAGATCTAAGTTCTAACAACGAACAAAAACTAATCTTCGACCTTGGCATCAACTGCATAGGCGCTACTGATGCAGTACCACGGTACTTGCTTGATTTCAATCCGGAAGAGGATCATGATGCAAATAATTACCTCTACAAGGTGTGCAAGCCTTTAACTGATGAGGATAATCCTGTTTATCTCATAACGGTGAATTATTACGTACCAGATACACTGAAAGCCTTCATGTGTTGTACAGGTACTATGCTTAACCCTTATAAAGAAGACGACACATTGATGGTTGATTCTTCTTTGTGCTGTGAATACAGCTTCGATACGATCAAAAACAAAGGTTCGTTCTCTACTGCTCCCAGCACCTTCTTTCGTTCTCCCCATCGACCCACGCAATCATGGGGTTGGGGTTCAATGCTATTTACTACGAGAGGTGACTGCGAGGGTAAAGTCGGCTGGCAAACAATAGAATACACAATTGAGAACGGAGATACCGTTAACATGAAAGGAGTAGCACCGTGGGGATGTCACGGAGGTGAAGAGAGCAATTGGAATACATATGAAGGTGATACTCTTTGGAGAAATATGGCTGATAGTTTTGTCGACAGTTGTTTCGACAACTTTTTTACCAATCACTCCGATATGGCTGAATACATCTGGGGATACACGTTGATGGCTGAAGGACCTGCTACAACCCGTGGAAAGGAGAAATATGGTAACTCCACACCAGGCTGCTGGGCTGCGGTGAACAGGATATTCAGGGGCGGCAACCCCACTTACCGGAACAAGTTCAATGTTGACGATACAATAGCAGCGGCCGAACATAATGGTGTTCGAGGAGTGGAGGAAACGAATAGTACTTTTACCTCTGGTGATTTCTCCGGTCATCGCATGATATTCTGTAAAAGCGAGATCAGGTGTTTGTTCGATACAGGTTATAACATCTTTGAGTACCTACCGGATATAGATGCTTTGTACTATCATCCTCATAGTATGGTTCTTGCACAATGGAATTATGGGGATCAGGCTGTTTTTGAATCTTGGCTTTACCGGAAAAACAACAGAAAAATACTTAATCAAAGCGAGGTTGGTTCCTGGAAAGGAAATATGGTAGGGACTCAAGGTTTTGGAGAACACTTTGCGGCAATCTACTTTCAGAAATATGGAAAAACCCCTGGTGGTCCAACTGGGCAAAAAAGGCGATGGATTTCAACTTTGTGTCTGGAGTGGCAAGAAGTGCCCTCTACCGGGGATGCTGCGGAAGCTCGAAGGCCCTGTCCTCCAGAAATACGCTGTCTTGTTTACCTTTCCCTTTCTAGGGGAGTTAAAGGGATTCTCTTTCATCCATGGTCGTTATCGACTAATAACGAAGTTTACCCTGATGTCCAGATACCCTATACAGGTTCGATCCCTAAGGATGAATATTGGATAGGATTACGTGATCATGAAGGTTATCCATTCGGTTTTAAGACCGATACTTATCATAAACTCAATAACGGAAACTCTGGATCATATCAACATACCTACTGGCACGACAATTATCACGATTACACATATTACTATCTAGATACACTGATTCAGGAAATCAAGCTCATCACCGACATCCTCATCGACCTGGACTGGGTTAACGCCTACTCCCTTATGTCTACAGACCCGAACTGGACAAACCCCTGCCCGCATTACTACATGGAAGACGTGTGGGGAGTTAACTACATGGACGTAGCCTTCTTTGACCATCCGTACGAGCCTGTAGGAGTGGAGTTCTTCATGATGGTCAACCGCGAAGGCATTGCAGATATGACCAACCGAAACGTTGGCGTAGCCCTGGATGCCAACCACTGGCCTGAGTCGGACACACTTATCCTTACCGACATGGCCCAGAGAGACAACCCGCGCAAGCTAATCCGCGAGGGAGATAGATACACCTTTACCGAGGAGTTCGAACCCGGTGAAGGCAAACTATACCGGGCAGCGCCTAACAACCTTGCCCCGGTAGCAAACCTAACATCTAAAGGAGGGAAAAAATGAAACGCTTTTTAACTATTACAGGCATATCTGTAATTTTTGTCTTTGCAGCCGCACCGTTTCTTGTAGGTGCCGGTAATAACACGGTCTATACAGGCGATGCACACGAGGTATACGAACCTGAACCCGCAGGCGACGACGTAACCACAGTAGACGGTCCGGAAACCGTAAAGCCGTACGAACCTTCAGGCGGCGGGATAATGGCGGTAGTGAAAAGTGAAACTGGTGCAAACGATACGATATACTATGGAGAACTGGCTTACGGAGCTGAAAGATTTCTCTTACTCGTTAACGGGGATTGCGACAGCCCTTCAACGTACAGCAAAACTGATACAATTAACCTGACTCTTTGTCCTGGGCCAGGTAAATATCGGATTGTTTATTATCGGGCGCTTGGCGATGATCTGGATTCCGTGGTTGAAACTAAGCTTACAAATACAAATGGTGAAATCACAATTACCATGGATTCTGTAACCCGGGGAGCAGGGATTCTTGTTCATCTTGATCCGTTAACACCTGACACATCTGCTCAATTAGAGTTAAACTGCCAATATGCAACGTATGCGGTTAATGGTCGTAAGGTTGCAATAGACCCTTTCGGTAGGATACACATTTGCTATACAGACGAAGATAACGACGCGTACTCTGTTTGGTACGCCCGATCTGAAGATGGCGGCACAAACTGGAGCAATCAGAAGGTTGCAGACGATGCTTGTTGTCCGGCGATAGCGGTCGATAATTATGGTGTACCTTACATTGCTTGTAGAACACGGGGAAATGACTACACCAAGCGAAAAACCATTGTATGGAGTGAAGGTAGATGCGATACTATTTCAAATAGACCACGTGGACAAGTGGCAATTTGCATTTACCCCTTCAATGACGTTGGTATGGTTTACAATGCATCTGGGAAATGCCTTTATGGTACATCCTTTGAATTAAGTTCGTGTAGTTACGATTGTAACGTTACGGGGGTTGGTATTGATGCTTGTCCTGAAGGTCCTTCCTGTTGCTTTTCTGATTTTGGAGATGCTATATGTATATCAAGATGGGATTACGAATTATACGAAGATGATCTAGGTCAAAGAAATGAGATTCAACCTTCACCTTCTGGAGGGTGCGAAGAAATGGAGCGTTTTAAATACGAAGGAACATTCAAGACACCTATCCTTTCAAAACACGGAGATGAACTCTGGGCAACTTATGTCGAAGGTACAAGCATCAAAAAAAAGATCGCGACGTATAACCCATTTGCAAAGGCAAACTCTTACTTTTTTGAGGATTCCTCGATTCTTATATCTAATTGTATGAATGTGAATTATCTACAAATGGCGAATAATTTCCCCTTTCTGGTTATGGAAAGGGACACTACTGGACCTGGAGGTACAGTCCAGAAGATATACTACAGCCGCTTGAATGCGGACGGAACCTGGTCAACTCCTGCGAGAGTTACAAATCTACCGTTAACAACATATGAACGCTATCCTCATGTAGCTGTTGATCCAGTTGCTCATGTTGTGCAAATAATCTGGACTCAATGGGGAGAAGAAACTGTAATAGGAACTGAAGATATTCCGGTTAGCGAAGATTCCGTCATTGTATTGAATCCTAACGGCGGTGAGGAATACCTGTATATGGG
>WJJO01000207.1 GCA_014729665.1 Caldifarciminota bacterium | reverse complement strand
TGGCCTCCCAGATTGCCGGCTTTCTAGAAGGGAAGTAATGATGAACCAGACTGAAGCCCGTCGTGTGCTGGTTGTAGACGACGACCCGCATCTTTTAAACCTCCTAGATTTGCGGCTTTCCCAGGAGGGCTTCAATGTTACCATCGCATCTTCGGCCCAGGAAGCCTTGGAAAAAATCTCCGAGGAAACCCCTCAACTGGTTATTGCGGATATCATGATGCCCGGTATGGATGGTTATCAGCTGTGTGAACGGATTCGTGAGACCGAAAAACTTCACAACATACCGTTCGTCTTTCTTTCCGCCCTGGCCGAAACCCAGGATAAGGTCAAGGGGTTAAGACTCGGAGCAGACGATTATCTGACTAAACCCTTCGAGTTCCACGAACTTTTAGCCAGGGTGGAGATACTCCTGGATAGGTATAAAAGATACCAGGAAACATTTGAGCGCGAAGCAGCTTCCGAGATCGCCACAGCGGGAAATATTGAAGATTTGGGTGTGATCGATCTATTGCAGATGCTTTCATTCGGTCAGAAGACGGGCGAAGTTCATCTTGAGTTCAACGGTCAGGAAGGTTTCTTATACCTTGCCCAGGGGAAATTGATTGCGGCCTCCTACCGGAACAAACACGGAGCTGCTGCCCTGCCCGTTTTATTGTCCACATCGGAGGGTCGCTTTACCGTGAAGTTATTAAAAAGCCTTTCGGTACTGCCGACAATCCAGCAGCAGACCGATGAGGCCATATTCGAGGCCTTGAGGAAACTTGATGAGGCAGAGAGGATAAAGCAGGAACTCGATCCCTCGCAGGTTCCGGTAATAATCGGAAGCGAAGCGCCTTCCGACGAGACGGAAACGGAAATCATCAAATTAACCGATGGGGACCGCACTATCCAGGATATTCTTGATGAAGCTTCATCGTCGGATCTTCAATTACTGACCAAGATGAGGGATATGATCGCCGCAGGATCGATAAAGATAAGGCAAGACGAACCTGAAGTTGAGCAGGAAGGGGAAGTTCAAGTCCCGGAAAGCGAAACCCAGGCCTTCAGTCTTATGGTTGTGGGAAGTAATCGAGAGGCTCGAAATTCCTTTATACGTGCAGCGTCCGGTGAGGATGAACCACCCTCCGACGACGGCAGGATGGTCAATTTCGGAAGATTCAAAAGCGGTCCTTACCAGCTCAACCTGTATGGCCTGCCCGGAGAAAAAAGATTCGCCCCCCTCTGGCAGACCTTTACACAGAAGGTTCAGGGTATTATCCTTTTAGTCAATCCATCTCAGACCGAAGAGGTAACTAATCTGAAGTTTGCGTTTTCTCTATTGAGACCTCATATTCAAGGCCCGGCAATAGTAGTAAATACCGACCCCACCAGTCAACCGGTTACGTTGGATGATGCAGGCGTGAAAGAATACACCTGTCTTCCGGTTGACAGGGCAAAGGCGCAGGCGGTACTGGCGGAAATCCTGGCGGAATTTTCCAAGTAATATCCAAATGAATCTACGCAAGCTTCGAAATATCGGAATAGCAGCTCATATAGACGCCGGAAAGACCACAACCACCGAGCGGGTCCTTTACTACACCAAGAAGATTCATCGAATGGGCGAGGTGGATGAAGGTTCGGCTACGATGGACTGGATGGACCAGGAACGAGAACGAGGTATTACTATAACCTCGGCGGCAACCTCTGTCGGTTGGAGGGATTACCAGCTTAATATAATCGATACGCCAGGGCACGTCGACTTTACCATAGAGGTCGAGCGGGCTTTGAAGGTGCTCGACGGAGCAGTGGTTGTTTTCTGTGCTGTTGGCGGCGTTGAGCCCCAATCGGAAACTGTGTGGCTTCAGGCAGACAGATACCACATCCCCCGCATCGCATTCGTCAACAAGATGGACAGGACAGGGGCCGATTTCGAGAGGGTAATTGATATGATGAACGCAAGATTCGAGCAGAAGGCACTGCCGATACAGATTCCCTGGGGTTGCGAACAATCGTTTAAGGGGTTGATAGATTTGGTGGAATGGAAGGCGGTGCGGTGGAAGGATGAAAGCCTTGGTGCGGAGTACGTCGTAGAGGATATCCCTGATGAGTTTCTGGATGATGCGAAGCGTTTTCGTGAGAATCTCGTGAACAGGTTATGTGAGATAGAAGACGTGATAGTCGAGGACTACATCGCAGGACGTCAGACAGAGTCCGATGTTCTTAAAAAATGCTTGAGGAAACTTACCCTATCTAATCAGGTTGTTCCGGTACTATGCGGTTCCGCACTCAAGAATAAAGGTGTCCAGCCCCTGCTTGATGCAGTAATCGACTATCTTCCTTCACCGCTGGAAGCTCCGGTGGTCAAGGGGCATGATCCGGATAATCTTCAAGACGTAATAGAACTTGGTCCGGACCCTGAGGGACCTTTTGCCGCCCTGGTTTTCAAGCTCATCCATTCACAACACATGGGACCCCTCGCCTTCGCGCGGGTTTACTCCGGCACCTTAAAGCAGGGAAAAACGGTAATGGCCTTTCCGGGAAGGAAACGCTCCAGGGCAACCAAGATACTCCTTGCTCATTCGAATCATTTTTCCGAGGTAGCAAAACTCACGGCCGGTGAGATAGGCCTTGTGGCAGGCTTAAGACACGTTACCACGGGTTCGACACTTGCCGATCAGAAACACCCCATCGTATACGAGACTATGCGGTTCCCTGACCCCGTCATCCACCAGTCAATCGAACCTTCAACCAAGGCGGACGAGGCTAAACTCGCCAAATCCCTTACCGTTCTGGAACTGGAGGACCCGACCTTCAAGGTCAGGACGGACCCGGAAACCGGTCAGCTATTGATCTCGGGTATGGGTGAGCTGCATCTGGACGTGATAGTCGACAGACTGAAAAGGGAGTTCCGTGTACCGGTA
>WJJO01000206.1 GCA_014729665.1 Caldifarciminota bacterium | reverse complement strand
CCTCTAACGATCCATCGATAGCAATATCAGGCTCGACCGTTCACGTGGTCTGGTGTGACTTTCGGGACAGCAAAAAAGAGATATATTACAAGCGCTCCACCGACGGCGGCGCAAACTGGGGTAATGACATCGCGTTGACCCCAGATGACGATGAAACCTCGAACTACCCGTGTGTGGCTGTTTCGGGAGATACCGTGTATGTGGTCTGGCAGGACTACCTCGATAACTGTGAGGTTTACTACAGGCGGTCAGCCGACGCCGGTTCAAACTGGGAAATATCTGAGAGGCTTACTTATGCCGAAGCCAGTTCCATTTACCCCTCGGTATCCGTATCGGATTCAAAAATCCATGTGGTATGGACAGACAACCGTGACGGCAACTTCGAGATATACTACAAGCACAGCGGGGAAATTCAGCCGGATAATCTTATCAAGAACCCGGACGAATCGGGATACACAGGCGACGACGTATACAACGAAGACGGCACCGATCAAACCAGTGAACAGACAGTAGACCCTGGTGATACCGCCTGTTATCACGTCAGGATAGAAAACGACGGGGATGTGTTCGATACCGTTGCGGTTACAGGCACCGGGAGCGTTGAGGGTTGGACCGTTACCTACTACGACGCGCTGGAAGGAGGAACCGACATAACCGCCGATGTTACGGGTTCGGGTTGGGCTATAGACTCGCTCTGCCCCGGGGATTTCACCGAGATAAGGGTCGAGGTTATCCCGGATGCAGGCTTGCCCGCAGATTCCGTCTGTGAGGTACTGGTAACCTCAATATCGGAAAGGGACACCTCGAGGCTCGATGCGGTTAAGGCGACAACTACTACCCAGGGCGGGTATCAACCGGATAACCAGATAAAGAATCATATTGATGTAACCTATACCGGCGACGATGTCTACAATACCGACGGCGCGAACCAGACCATTTCGCAAACCATCCTTGACGGAGACACGGCTATCTATCATGTTAAAATTGAAAACGATGGAAGTGTTTCAGATACATTCACCGTGATCGGCACCGCCTCGTCGGCTTCCTGGGATGTATACTACTATGACGCCCTTACCGGAGGGACAGATATCACCGCCCAGGTTACATTGCCTAACGTAGGCTGGTCGACCGGGGAACTTAATCCAGGTGATTTTATAGAGATCAGGATGGAGGTTACACCTGTATCGGCCTCCGACGGTTCTACATACGATGTCCTGGTTGTTTCTGCATCCGATATAGCCGATACGTGTACCGATGCGGTCAAGGCTGGGACAACAGTCGAAGGCGGTACGGTGGAAGAGACCGAAACACTTGTTTATTCTATTGACGTATCGACTCTATCGTCATGCAAAGTCGGTGTATACTTTACCCTTCCCCAGGCAAATAATGTAACCCTTTCCCTGTTCGATGCTGCGGGCCGAGCTGTAGAAACCCTTAATCTCGGCATGACAGAGGCGGGAAGCCACACCGCAGATATCGGAGATGCAGCGCTGTCCAAGGGTGTGTACTTTGTGAAACTTGAGGCAGGCGAAAAGGTCTTAACCCGTAAACTGGTTTTAACCAGGTAGAGGTATTGATAAATAAGTAGAACACAGTACAGGATACTCAACTAACGATATGTTGCATAAGCAGCGAGATTGGAGGATAACGTAAGGAGGCATCCCACGGGTGTTATATGTAACGGTGTTTATTACTTGTCGTTCACTTATATGTCTTAAATCCTCCCGAGTGTATCCCCGGATTGAGTATTCAGGCTTTACAGGATGAGAACAGCGAGGAATACGAAAGCTGCGGCAAGTATCGGGGAGGCAACGGCCCAGAATACAAGCGGCGGCTTGTCCTGTCGGTTTGGTGACTTGTGGTTCCGTGTGTCGTGACTGCCTGCGGCAAGCTTGCGCAGCGAGAAGACAAAACGGGAAACCGAAATGACCGACAAAACGCTTACTAAGAATATTAAAACAACCAATCCAAACATGAGGTATTGATTGTAAGGAGTTAAACTCAAGTGTCAAGCCGGGGGTGGATGTTAGTTATATAATGAAGGATAAGGGTCTATACTATAGGGTTACATATCAGAACCAGGGGTTTCAGACGATTCCATCTTTCCAAATGCCAACCTCACACCCTCGGCAAGGTTAGCCCGTGTCTGGAGTCCGGTGATATCTATCCCAAGCTGGATGATGGTCTGGGCAACCCCGGGGCGGATACCCGTGATAATACTCTCGGCTCCGAGGAGTCTTAAGGAGTCTATGGTTTTTATCAGATGGTGTGCAACTGCTGAATCAACTGTCGGAATGCCCGTGATGTCAATTATTACTATCTTTGATTGAGTAGAGGAGATTGCGGCTAAAAGCTCCTCGGTAAGATGCTGAGCACGCCTGGAGTCCAGCACACCTATCAAAGGAACAACCATAACCCCTTCGGATATCTTTATGGCAGGTGTTGAAAGTTCGAGGATAGACTCCTGCTGCTTTTCTATCAGGGACAGTTGATTCCTTAGTTCCTCTTCAGACCTTTTGCGATTCACGCTTAATGCGATGCTGTCTGCAATAAAACTCAGCAAGTCGAGGTCCCTGGGTGTATACAAGATGTCTTTTGAATAACTTTGAAGTACCGCCACCCCGATAACTTGCCTGCCAATCTTTAACGGTGCACCTATCCAGTATGGAGAAGGGGTTCCTACCATCTCAACCTCTCCATCCTTAATCAGACGTTCATGCACCTTTTCATCGACGAAAAGGCTCTTCCCTGTCCTGCGCACGTAGTCTGTCAGCGATTTCTTCAACTGCTGCGAGGTGTAGTTTTCCCCCGCTTCTTCGGAGTCGACCTCGTACGGGAAGGTATAGGTGTCGGTATCCACGTGATATAAAGCAACGTAGAAGTTTGACGCTTCCATGAGTGTAAATAACTCATGGTGAATTGTTCGAAGCAGTTCCTTTAAGGTATTCGCTTTACTTACGGACTGAGATATGTTAAAGAGTACCGACTGGATCCTTTCTGCCCTAATGCGTTCAGCAATCTCGGCTTCAAGTTTTGCCGTTCTCTCGGCAACCATCTTTTCCAGTTCCTCGGTCTTCAGTCTCGTGACTTCTTCTTTCCTTTCCCTTGCTTCGGTTTCAACCTTTGCTTCAAGGGCGGCAATCCTTGCCGCGCTGGCTTCTGAAAAAATGGCCTGCTTAAGGTCGTGAAACTCCTTGTGGTATGTAAAGGCTTCCTTGTATTTGCCCTGTGCTTCGGATAACCGTGTCAGAAGATTATAAAACCCCATTTCAAGGTTCTTGACACCGATTTCCTGAGCCAAATGCAGGCCTTTGTAAAGATAGTCTGCAGCGAGGTCGTATTTTTCCTGATTTAGAAATATGAGTCCTATATCGTGGTAAGAAAAGGCGACTCCGTTCTTGTCACCGACCTCTTTCCTTATCCGGAACGCCTTAAGCTGGTTTTCCAGGGCCTTGTTAAAATTCCCCAGACCTGCGTACGAGTTTCCGATATTGTTAAGTGTAGAAGCTACCCATATCTTGTCGCCGATCTCCTCCCTCAGGGCAAGGGCCTTGTTGTAGTAATCCAGCGCCTTGTCGTATTCACCTCGATGCTCATAAACAAGTCCAATATTGTTCATCGAGG
>WJJO01000205.1 GCA_014729665.1 Caldifarciminota bacterium | reverse complement strand
CCCAAGAAGTCTGCGGGTAAGCTGGGAGAAGGAGCGTGGTAACAACAGCATATGGCCGTCGGCTGGCGGCTGACGTAAAAACGAACCGAAAGGTTCGGAAAGGAGAAAGAGATGAGTCTAAAACTCTCTTCCGGCATCGAATTGTCGGATACAGATCTGGATGAACTCGACCAGGTTATCTCTCGTCGAATCGGCGAGAGGTTTTTGGATGCTTACGGCGTCACAAAACGAAATTCAGGGATCAAGAAGGCGTTCCTATTGCCTCCTCGTGTTCCTCAAGGACATCAAGGATGAGTTTAGCCAATTCTGCTACTGATTCAGTCGTTGCGATATCTGAACCTTCTCTAACCTCTGCTCCTAATAATTTATTCGTATGATCCCTGAGTTTATCTATTGCTTTCGACATGGCCGCCTCCTTAGGCTTTGGTTTAACGCCTCATGATAGTCCCGGGGGCGGCCATGTCAAATCATAAAACGCTGTCGGCTTACGGCTGACGGCAAAACGAAAGGAGAAAGAAAATGCCTTATGAAGACTTCTCCTCTGAGGACGTAGATCAGATTATCGAATCTTTTCTTCGACCTCGTTCAAGCGAAGATCGAGATTCTCAACAACCTGACCGATCAGAGAGCTAAGTTCTAAGATTATGGCTTTTTGCGGAACTGGAGTCCCTTCAGGATATTTCTTCCTGAACTCCTTTTCCCACTGTTTGATGATTGCTTTGGTTGGTAGATTCTCTTTTTTTGACATGGCCGCCTCCATTGGTTTAGGTTTGACCTTTCATAATAGTCCCGGAGGCGGCCATGTCAAATAGCGTTTTTGTAGGGGTAGTTCATGAACTACCCCTACGGTGGAGGGTTATTAGAAAACTTGACAGATTCAGGTCTTGTCCTACAATAATATAGTGAATAAACGCCGTACTCAATCGGTACGATAAGTGAAAGGAGAAAGAATGAAGAAAGTCTTTTTAACCGTTCTTCTGGCCGCGTTTCTGGCCGCAGTCGCGGTCTGGGGAGCGCCAAGGGTGGTCGAGGCCTTCCAAGAGGCAGATTTTACCCCCACTTTTCCGACAACTGAAACCATCGTTACGCTTAACTTTTCTGTAGACACAGCATGTGCTGTACAATTTATCTCCAGTGGGCGAGGTGGTGAATGTAAAACGTGGCTTGTGTTGGATTCAGATAGCCTGCCAACGATAGGAGAAGCTACTTATTATTCTTCTCTCGCGGTGATGTACGTTTGCCAGGTTGAAGCAGGGGAACATACCGTATTGCTTAAAGCCTTTGGGGTTGATGGCGGTTTATGCGAAAATGCCTACCTCCAGGCTTTGATTTTCGAGCCTGACGAGCCTTCCGCCGTGGTCGAACTGCCTGTTTACGGCACCCCCACGAGCCGCGCAGAGCGCGTGTACCGTGTTGGAGATTTGATAGGGATACAAACCCTCGATGCGGCGGTGTACGACGCATCCGGACGCCTTGTGGAACGTCCCCTGGGGTCTTTTGCGCCGGAATCGGCTGGAGTATACTATATCACTGGCGAGGAACACATTAGAAAAATCGTGGTGCAGTAGGGTTAGTGTCGCGTGAATTTCCCCTTCTGGGTCTGGTTTGCCCTGGCTGGAAAAGTCCAGTCGGGCAAGCTGCATCACACTGATCGGCATGGCGCACCGGATCTCTCGAAACCTCCTTACAACTTCGGAGACGTGGTTTACGTCCCGAAAACCTACTGGGACGGCGGACCGTGGATCGTCTCACACTTTACCCGGATTTCAGCCGACGATCCGGTTCACAAAGGCCGTGCCAGGCTGTGGGTCTGGTTTTACAGCCAGGGTCTGGTGGGACGCTCTTACGGCTTCCGGATGCCGCGCAGGTGGTTCCCGAAACCCTTCGGCCTTGCCTGGCGTTGGGATCAACTGCGCAACCGGTTCGAGCTTTCACCGATAGATGCCCTTCAGGTAATCCAGATAGAGGAGGCAACCGATATATCCTACGAAGCCCTGCGCCAACGGGTAGCCAGAGAACGAAAGACGATCCAAGAGATCCTGGAAGCCTCCCCGAGGGCGAACGCACCTTCAAACCTCGTCTTCGATGAGTGGAAACTTCTGGTTAAAATGGGTCTAGCAGGCAAGCAGGCTCGGCTGCCGCTCGAAGCAGATCCGATCTGGCCGCCGCAGATCGGGGATATCGCCCGTCGAGTTGCACTCGAAGGAGGTCTTTTCCGGGTACCTGCGACGCCTCCGGCGTGTCACAAATTAACTGGTAAATCAGCCGATTTCTGCCCTTCTCCTGCCAACTGACGATGTCACAATTTAGTGCTTGACACCAGGCTCAAATTGTATAGTGTTTAGCTACTTTTGGAGGTCATTTTGCATAGTCGCGGACAATCCTTTCGGTCAGTTCTATCGTAATTATTCCCGTACCTGTCTGCTTGCAGTTGGCAAGGCATATCTCACCTGATGCGGGTGCAGTGCCCTGAACCGAAATCTGGAATGAGTCGTGTTTACGGGTCTGGTACTCTGTTCCTGTACGATGGGCGTTGCGAGGAGTATCGGTAGTCGCCTGCCAGGATATGATGAGGTAGTTATTGCCGCCTGCAGTATCTGTCAGAATCACCTCCTGGGAGGAACCTACCGTTATCCTGTGACCGTTAGTGTCGTAGCACCAGCCTGCCGAAACCGCAACCTTGTGTTCGACCTCGCTTGAGGACGTAACCTCGAGTCCGGTGCCGATACAGGGCAGACAGCCGAAATCGACGGCAATCTGCAGCAGATCCGCGTCCTGGCCGTTCTGGTCGGTGATGAAATCGTCTGCAAACAACCTGTCATCCGGAACGTTTACGTCATTCCTGTTGAAGCGGGTGCTCACGTAAACCTCCTCTCGGGGTCCCCGCGAAGACGCGTAGCGGGTTTGTGCGGTGTCAACCTGTCATCCGGAACATTCACATTATTTCTATTGAAACGCGTACTCATTTTATCCTCCTTTTCGCTAACGCGAAAAGATCGGAAATCCATCCCCCCCTATTTCCTTCCACCAGGTAGAGGGAACATTTTACATTTTGCATTCTGGAATATGCAATTTGATATGGCTTCACTGCTCCTCCTAATCTATGAGTTTATGAAGGTTGTAGTATCCCGATCCTGAATCGGTAACTACATATGCCCTGGTTGTGGCAAAACGTATCGCCTCTAGATCTGAGATTATTTCTGCCAACTGGGGATCTGAGGGTGCATCGGTTAGGACCAGGAGAAAATCTAGCAGATTCACCCAGTTGCACCAGGTTACGTTCTCCGATCCCGTGTCCTCCCACCAGTCCAGGGGCCAACGGGTAGCAAGGCTCCAGACAGGTGTTATATCTGCAACCTTATCCGGCCCCATGGTGTCTTCCACCCGGTCGGTAATAGATTTTACAGTCAGGCAGGCGGTAAAGTCGCGAAGCTCATCGAGCAATCTTGTACGATAGTCCTCGTCCGATTCTCCCGGATTTCTCGGCAAGTCCAGAGTTTCACCCCACTTGTCAAGGACATCACCCGATGCGTGCGTAATGAACCGGGCGTCATAGTAAGGGTTCAGACCGTCAGAGACAAACTCAAAAGTCGAACCGGAACGTTCGGAAAGTTCATCGCGAATCGTGGCAAGGAGTTTCCGAAGAGGAGAGGCCTTTTTCAAGTCCCTGAAGGCCTTACGGTTTAGTAGAACGTTGAAATTGTACTTGAACCTACCCATTTTTTATTCCTCTTTTATAACAGTCGTGAATCGAGTGGTTTTGTTCTAAATAAGGATCAGGTATTACGGCACTTGTTTTCGATTTTTTTAAAAATCCTTCGGTCAACGACAATACTTTGTTTCCAGGTAACGATCGGTGTACCTGAGTGAATCTTTCCTTTAACCCCTTCCCCTTAGTCCCCTTCCACCAGGGAAGGGGATATCACTGAACCATAGTGCTTGTTTCCTTCCCCCTCCTCGGTGGAGGGGGATAAGAGGGGGAGGGGATATACTTAAAGCGACGAGTGCTCTTTTTAATCTGCAGATTAACCCCATCATCCTATGTCTCCACTGATGTTACGAGGACTTCTGCTCCGACGATGCTATTCTCATCGCCTGCAAAGAAGTCCTGGATATCTGCTACCGTGAACTCGTCGTCCTCCTGGACAGGGCCTCCGTTATATGAGACCTCGATATCCACGGTATTAGGCCCCCGTGCGCGCATACTCACCGCAGCGTCCGTAACCTTCTCTGAGAACTCGGAGAGTACGACCGAGCGGTACCAGGCCTTTGTGCCTTTGCCCTTCTGGCGGTACATCGCAAGTACCTCCTTCCTGGCCGTCTCGGTATCCAGGTCCTCTGACCAGACGAGTCCCCATAACTCGTAGTAGCGGCGCAAGGTTGTCCTGTCCGAGTACTGAGCCCACATGTCCAGATACTGTATCTTGAGTCTGTCCCATAGCATCGATATTGCCGCTGAAACCACCGTCAATATGGAACGAACAACTCCGCGGGTACGCCAGTTTGTCAGCTGGGGAGCCTCTGCTACAAGCTGTGTCTTCATATCCGTGAATATCTCTTTTTGTGTTTTGAAAGTTATATTCATTTTTAACCTTTTTCAGGTTCGAGCAAGGCATGTATAACACTCCGTAACTCGCTTCGCTCGAACGGTTTGTTTATATCTGAAAAGATCTCCTTCTGGGTTTTAAAAATCATTTAAACTCCTTTGCTAAGTATTTTTAATCTCGAGGGTTAACTCCTTCGGCCTTATGCGTGATTTAGGGAATACCCCGCAGGTAAACCCATCCTCGGTCAGCTTAATGTTGTATCTTCCGCGAACCAGTCTGTCTTCCCTGTCAAGCGGTTCGCGTATTGCGTTGTATAGGTCTGCGACCACTATCCCGGAATAGGGCATGTTTACGAACTCGGGGAGCCGGGTACCTACCGTATAAGCTAGTGCCCAGTCATAATACTGCGTCCAGAGTTCGTTCAGGAGGTCCTGCGTAAGACAGTCCTCACCTTCGAGCAGGGCAAAATCCCCGTCTGTAATCACAACGTCGAGGATTTCCCCTGTTTCGTAATCGAGCTCAAGCTTTATGTCTCTTCCCAAGTCCTTCATTTAATCCTCCTTTTGTTATCCTCCTTTTTCCCCTCGGGGGAAAAAGGTCGGAGACCCTTACTGATCAGGTGTAAACCCGATAATTGAGGGTCTGTTCTATTACGTCGGCTTTCGAGGATTTCCTTTTGAATCAGTTTCATTAGTACTCCTTTAATCGGTAAAGGTTACTTTTGAAAGTACCCCGGGTAGCGCCGGATTCTGCAGGGGCGGCGAAGTCACGAAACCTGCGGGCGTCAAGACGGGAACGAGTGTATGTGTGTGGGTCGAAAGCCATGTCACGAGCATATCACCCATAACCACCGGGTGAGGGGCCATCTGTCCCAGCTTTATCAAGGGACATTTAACGTGCTTTGAAAGGGTTATCTCCTCGGTTACGCTCTTCCCGACTTTAACATCCACCTGACCCCGGGTTTGAACAAATATATCGTCATTCTTAGCTATCTCTATCCACAGGTTCTCGCCCTTCTTGAGTATCATCCGGTCCCATTCCCTCGAGGCAAGCATCGTGGGTCTTCCGTCTATCCATGAGACGATGACCTCCGTATCTACCTTGGGTACGAAGATAACACCCAGGTCATCCGGCGCATTGATAACCCGCATGGGCATCGGTACGTACTGAAGTGTCGCTTCATTCGATCTCTCGGGCTCCACGTCGCACCAGAAGGCTTTTATTCTGTCGGGAATCGACCAGCCTGTCGGCGTTGTTTGCTGGCATCGAATCACCTTACCGATGACGGCGTCCTTTATCCCCTTATCCGACAGCTCCCTGAATAGTTTTCTGATCTCACTCATAGCAACCTCGCTTATAATTCTCCGGGCGGCGTGCGAAAGTCCACACTCATCCTGAAACCGGATTCCAGGTCATAGGTGTAGTTAACGCCCTTAACGTTGTATTTGCCGCTGTACTCACTAGCGGGTAAATCCTTGTGCCACTCCAGTCGTACAGGATGCCACGGAAGCAGGTTCGGGTTTCCGAAGGTAAAGAATGTCCCTGTGGTCTTAGCGGAATTCAAGAGGTATAGCTTCTCCCGTGCACAGCGTTCCGCATAGTTTTCATTCGAGACGGTATCGGTCGAAAAGCAGTAGTCGATATCCAGGATCATCGTATCGACTCCCTCAACCGTTGCTGATTTAGGAATACTCGTGGCGGTTTGAATCCTGTCCTGGAGATGACAGGTTACCTCCGAGTAAGGATTTTTGTTCTTACTGTCCAGGTTAGGAATGGAAATAACGTTCCCCCAGGAGCCAGGCCAGTCGGCTCTGCGATTGCCTGCCCTGAAGACAAGGGGAGAATTATTCATCTGCAGGTGACCGCGATCGAAAGGCCAGGCCGGGCCGAAGTAGATTTCATCGGTGCCGGGTATGCAGTGATAAATCCACTGGGTTTTCCGCGACAGAATATCAAGCCTTTCGAGAATAGACTGGTCCTTATTGAATTGCACAGAATGCTGTTTGATTCCCGGTCCGTCTAGAGGGACGTTCGGGGAAAGCCCTGCCTGAGCTATAAGGTCCTTTGCAATATCGCTGTAGTAGATCGGGTCGTCGTCTGTACCGTAGGTTTTTTTCTCTTTCTGCTCCTTAGCCTTCATGATGCCGTCTTCCGCCGTTATCACCAGGGGAAGGGTTTCCGATAATCCTGTTATCCATCCTGTAAAGACTTTTCCGAGTTCTGCCTCCTCGTCTGTAAAACCCAGGTGAACGTTAACTTCAGTGTTTATCGAGAACCTTTCGAGGTCGGAACGCTTTGTAGTCGGAATGGTTATCGTTGCCTGGGAAGGAACCGAACCTTCGGTAAGGGTAACAGTGATGCTTTTGATTGCCTTTACGCTGAATGAACCGATGCAGACCTTGAAGGTTGGTATTAAAACCATTTCTACCTCCGGTAGAAGATATGACGCCAGCTCTCGGCTCTACGCATCGCCGGTTTCTCGGCCCTTGCTGGATAGCTTATCTTATCTCCGGCCTTTATCACGTGGTCCGCTTTCCAGCCGTTTTCTTCGTAAAGATCAAGACACATTGTCGAATCGCTGTAGCGCTCCCTAACGAGAAGAATCATCGGATCAAAGGCCGGATCGTATGCAACATGGGATATGAAGACCGGAACCTTACTTTTTTCCTCACTCACCTCGAGGAATGGTATGAATAACTCCAAACCGGGCCATACGTACTCCGGATCGTCGCCGAAGACCTCAATGTTGACATGGTAGATAATCCACCAAAGTGACGCATCCCCGTAGTACAGCTCCGCAAGTAACCATATGTCCTCGCCTTCACGCATTCTATGTAAGAATCCCTTCTCCGAATAATCCATATTAACCTCCCGAACTTTTCGTGAAAAGACTGTCCTCCTCACCGTCGTCCATTTCTGCGACACATGATAGAGAAACCTGGTAACGCCTGTTTTCTATTGGGTTGATTGAAAAGTCCTGGAAGACTACCTTTTGTATGCCCAGGGCATTGAGAAGTGAGGGCTTGGGATCGAACATCGGTGCCTGTCCTCCGAGGACCTGCAAAGCCCGGCTGGCCGTACCGATCTGATTCGATACAGAACTCAATCCTTCCTGTGAGAGCTTTTCAAAATTGAATCCTGCCCCTTCGGTTATCTTCACCGGACCCTTGTGGTCCTTGATGAGTTCCGCGACCGTGGCAACCAGAAGATGGGCCGGGATGTAGAGCATCGGTATTGTTACTCCTCCCAGTGAGATGCTGTAGTCGCCTGCCTCGAAGGAAATCCCGAGGTCGTATCCTGAGAAGCCCATATCTTCCTTGACTGTGTCGATCAGGCCGTCTACCTCTGTTATTATTATCTTCGAACGTCCACTCACTGTTATATTACACGGGAAGGGTATCGGAAGCCTCATCTCGGCATCGTCCTCAGATTCCAAAAGAAGGTAAGTTGTTACGGTATAAAGCGTACCCGAACGGTGCGTGTTGAAGATCATCTCGCCTGCCATCCTGCCTGCAAGGTTCTTCCCAGCCGCGTTCAGGATACCCTCAAGTTCACTTGACATTTTTTCTACCCCCTGGTAAGCAGTTCTCTTTTCAGGATTTCTTGAAATATTTTCCCTATTTTCGCCGGAAAGTTGTTAATCTTCTCGACTTCATATGTTGTCCTGCACGAGGGGCCCACATTCTCCCCTTGGCCATAAACCGCGCCGAACAGCTCTACTATGGAAGATATATCCTGAACAGCTTCTTCGGCATCCGCTAATTCAGGTAATACGGGCAAAAAAACATGATCTATCTTATACATATTACCCGTCGTCGCATAAAGCATACCGGCAGATTCATCGATAACGGCGGTGTTTTCTTCCTTCATTCTCCCCTCAAGCTATTCTCGTATTGTTTTTTCTCATAAGATTTACTATCTCCTCCCGTATTTTACGTTCGTTAACCGTTTCGTAGCGGTTGATAACCATCCGTACAATCTTATTTACATTCTGTCTGACATCAGAAGCGACACCTCTTCCGGTTGCGTTGACCTGAGGTTTAAGGCCGGTAGAAACAGGAATAACCTGTGAACGATTCATCGGCGTGCTTGGAGGTGCAACTACCGGCGCATCCAGGCCGGTAATTATATCCTTGCTCGGTCCGGACGAGTATATGTCCATTATTGCGCTGGTTTCTCCGGCCATCGGTTCCCTCCGAAAAGCAAAATATTCAAGCGATGGCATTTGTGTCCTGTTATCAACTGACCCTCCGGCCGAATTACCCCCCTCACAGAAATCCAACCCACCTTTGGATTCGGCATATCCCAGGTCTGTTGCATTGTCAAAATGATACTTTCCATATCCTTCGATACCTGGATCCAGTTCATCATAGATAACGGGGATTGAACCTGTAAGACTCCAGTCTTCTGTGTTTGCACTCTCAGTAGGCCCGTCATCTCCGTATTCAATACCTTGAGTAACCCTTGGCATCCCCCTGAAAAGAAGGCTTGTTTCATCCAGGGTATCCTCAGTTGTAGTCTGACTGGGTGTACCTGCATGCAGCATTAAACCTTCAAATTGAGTTATGTAATGTGATTGTTCCATATAATCTATGAAGGTAAATTTCTGAAGGTCCCTGATCTGTTTTCCTACAAAAGGCAGCAGAACCTGATCCATATAGGTGTAATGATCGTATTCTCTGATCCCAACCAATCGGTTTTCCCCATCTGACTCTACCGTATATGGAGAACCTTCTGCATATCGACCTCCATAGGGTCCAAGGAAGAGCTGATTCACCACCATGACTTTGTTAAAATCGCTAATATTCGTATAGTCTTGGTAAAGATTCCTGATATACCCCTTTTCAGTTTCGGTAAAACCGATTGAAACGTTTTCGATCCTGGATTCGGCCAACTCGTGGTATCGTCTCCAAACCCTGGCTGCAAACTCCACCTCTCTCCACAACGCCCATTTAAGCTCACGGGGAATAATCCTTTGATTTGTTTCAAATTCAATCTCGTTTTCAGCGGTTGAGGCTTCGATTTGTGTATCAATCTCGGTCAATAAACCGGAAAGATAACCCGAACACGCCTTGTGGGTGATGTGTCTGGATTCTGCTTGAGCTATAGTTTTAGCAAGAGACAGCGGTTTTAAGGCGCTCTTGAGTATACTTTTTACGCTTGATTCCCCGAGGACACCCAGAACATCCTTAATTAGATCGATTACGAATCTTGAATCGCTCCAATCTACCCATTCACCGGACCCTATTCTTCTTCTTATCATCTTATATGCCTGATTAGCGACTGTTCCTGCTACAGGCAAGGCGCTAATAAAATCAACAATAGAGGCGATATTTCTTTCTCTCTGAAGGTCGCCCCATAGATTCAGTATATCAATCCTCAAAGCTTCAAGTTCAGGTATTGACAAAAATTGTAAGGGGCGGATTATTTCTGAATTATCCATCCCTGTAAGTCCTTCAAAACTAAACCGCGTTTTGAAAGCAGCATGGGTAATACCTTCCGCGACTCCGGCAGGGCCTACAGGTCCTGTAATTGCATCCATCCAATGAATGGCCTTGGCGCCATGTTCCGTGATCTGGAGTTTATCCCAGGCATCGTAAAAGTAATCCATGCTTCTGTCTGTCGGTGCAATCCAGTCCTTCAGGTATTGTGCATCGAAACTAAGTCCGTTGAATAAAAGTTCCTCTTCGGTGATCTTGACATGGGCTGTGTGGGGAGTGGGTGACATGTTCTCTCTATTATACCAACCATCCGGTGTCTTAATCCCATGTATTACATCTCGTATTGAATCCAACAGCAGCTCTTCCGGGGGCTTGAACATCCTTTGGAATTCATCTTCACTTGAGTAAGCAAGCCTTTTCCTTCGTACCAGCTTATCCTCACCCTTATTGTACCTGTTTACCAGTTTTACGGCGGCTCCGGGATTTAAATAGAATTTGCAGAACAGGTCGTTAGGTATTCCCTCCTCAGGCCATGGAGCCCTTATCGTCTCTACGAGATAAGGATTATTCGTCGTAAACGACAGATTATCTAAGGTTATCTCCTCTTCTTCAAGTATTAATCCTATCACCGTATCGGTATCTTCCACATCATGCGGGTTAATAAGATGGGCGTCTACCCATTTGCCGTCCTTTTTGATTTGCCATTCATGACCAGGAGTTGGGATGGAAACATCCTGGGTCCGGCTCCTTGCCTTTGCTAATCTTTCTTCATATTCCAAGTCAAGCCTAATCGGCCCATACCCTCCTTCGTACCCCCCGAATTCATTGTCTCTACCACCTCCTGCACCCCCGGCAGGATATCCGTCGAATGTCTCTTCGGACGAAAAGCCCCCATCCGGATCAAGGTTATATACATAATTCTGATCGACCTCTATCATACCGGCAATTGATGTGAATTCTGAAGCCTTTCTATCACGCATCCAACCGTTAATTATCTGGGCGGTTTCATATAGTGCATTATGCTGAACTATCCTGTAATTCCAATTCTCTGTTTCATCATTTGCTACAAGCGGACAAATATCTTCGGCAATCCCCTTTATCTCTTCCGGAAGCTTGTGCCAGGAAAGGTTTGTCGCCAGATTCGTTTTTTCCCCGGTTAATTGGTACAACTTGGAGTAATATATCGCTAACGTCATATGAATGTAGAAAAGCGGATGATTCGGATAGTAGAGTGTACTTTCTCCTTTTTTCTCATAGGGCTGCCTATACAGCCTATTGCTTAACGCCATCCGGATAGATCCTTCCGTTGCAACCCCTGAATGAAGCCCGTCTATATTCTCGGCTATGCTGCGGATCTCTTTTCTGATCTCTTGTTTTTGGCTCTCGGTCAGATTATTCCACCAATTGTTCCAATTCCGTTCAGTCATCTTCTTCCTCCAAACAGTCTGGCAAATGCGGCGGCAAGGCGCTTGGAGGAACGCTCTTCCAGCCAGAGCGCCTCACCGTATCTAAGCCAGAATTCGGCTTCGTCTTCGGGAACCTTGCCAAAGTAATGTCTCACCAGTACCTCTGCCTGCAGGACAGCGTTTTTTGCTAGCTGTCTGCGGCGGTTGATGGAAAATTTTCAAGCTTAACCTCCATACCGGTTCCTGCAATCCTTAAAAGATTGACCGCAATCTGCGGTACAACGGCAGGTTTTTGGCTGATTACCTTCTTGATTCCTTCCCTGTCCGCCGCACAGGCCAGGATAAGGTTTCGGGACGCCTCGTAAAGTGAGTCGGCCCCAGTGTCGTAGTAGAATTTAATCTCTGCATGTCCGGGCACCTTGAAACCAAAGGTTTCTCCCCCGACGTTTATGACTATCGGAGAATTGTTTTCTTTTTCTTTGGTCATTTTATCTCTCCTTTCCGCGTTCGAGGTAAGGGGCATAAAGCCCCTTACCTCATAAAGTTTACTTAACTACTATTTTTCCCGCCACTGCTGTATAACGGCGAACTACCTTCTGGGTTCCTTCATCCAGGGATTCCGAGATATCGGTTACATCCACGTCAATGAGCCTGATATCCTTCATCAGTTCCCAGTCTTGCCCGATTAGACCATCACCGTTAGTTGTCTTGTCGGCATAATCGATGGTGATCGAGAATGGGGCGTAATCCAGGGCGTCCTTTCCGGCTTCGTTTGCTGCCTTCTCGAACTTCATCGCGTTTTCGAGAGTCATTGTAAAATCCACCGAATAGGAACGGTGGCCGTAGCCGATACCGTGAGGTGCAGAACCTACGGCGTACTGCAGGGCTTTGTCCTTCCGGGACGACCAGTTAATTGAGGTAATACCCGTGTACTCCTCGCCGCCAAGGAAGATACGAACGTCGGTCCAGTCGTGAATCTGCCCGTTGATAAGGATCTTATCTTCAGCCATTTCTTATCCCCCTATTCCTCTAGTTTGGTTCTTAGCTGGAAGGTGGCTTCCAGCTTCTTCTTTGTCGGGGTGGGAATGATTTCTATCTTGGCGTGTACGATTCCGTTCGACCAGATGTTTTCGTCAGGTGTGAGTACCAGTCTGTAGTCCATAATCGGTTTGTCGGTGTTCTCTTCGGTTATCTTCATCGCCTCAAGTGGTCTTGAGAGATCGGCTTTGTATGCAGCCATATCCTTCTCGGTGATCCCCGGTGAGTTGATGTAGGGAACGTTGGCGATTCCGACCATCCTCACCGCCTCGTCCACGATGCGGCGATTGCGGATGCAGAAGTAATCGGAGGTGGGTGGAGCCATCAGCCAGTCGTCGGTGAAGCGGATACCGTAACCTGTCCACAGCCTGAGGGTAGTGAACCTGCCGTCATTGAGAAGACTGATCCGCACCTTGTTCATCACGTCCTTCGGATCGTAGGAGTAGGTTACCTCGCACGTGGTGGGCGTTGAACCAAGGTCATAGGCGCCTGTGGCGTAATCGATGGTTCCGACCTCGGTACCACCCGAATCCCAGAGCTTGCCGTCTCCGCCGTCTGTAATGTGGGAACCGTCCGCCGTAAAGTCCACTGTCCAGGGGATTACGGGATAATTAGAAAGATTGCCGGTCTGACTGCCGCCGAGACCGGTTTCTGTAGCGGTTGCAGGTGGATGGTTGGGATAGATGGTAACGGCATTGGGGATGTTCATGTAGCGTACCCAGCCCACCGAATGGTGCAGTTTTGCACCGGCAGCAAGTCCGGCAAGGCTGCCACCTACAGGGCGAACCTGAGGCTGACTTGCAACACTGGGCTGGGCTGTGCCCGAAATCATCGAACCGTAAGCGCATCCTGCCGCACCTGTGAGTAAAGCGAAACCGGCGTTGACGCAAAGCCTTACGTGACGATACTCTGCGGAAACCGAGTTCAGAAGTGTGATCCACTCGTCTATGGTCTCGCAGCCGTCGGCATCCTCAAGCGAAGGTACGTCGACTATGACCCAGACCGGTCTAGCCTCCTGTGTCCACAGTGTTTCCGCCTTTGTACAAATCGAGGTCCAGAACGCCTTTATATTGGTCTTGTTCTGGGTCACAGGCGGCAGGGCTGCAACGTAGAGATATTCGACGCCTTGACCGGTATTGGGGTCGGCCCAGTCCAGTATATCCTCTATTGCTTCCTCCAGGGCAGCGGTGCTGGCACGGGCTTCGGTAGTTGACCAGCGGTACTCGTCTCCGGCTACAAAGCTGTCTTCGGCAGGGGAACCTTCAGTAAACTCGATGTAGGTTCCGTTACCTATGTCTATCTTGGAGACACCCGATGCGGTTGCGGTAAACTTGGTCTCAGGTCCCCAGGAGATTCCATCGTTACGTGAGAGCTTATAGGTTGCGCTTGAGATATCGCCACCTTTAATGATTCTGATCCTGAACTTGCGGGAGTTGTAGGGATTGGTGACCCCGGTGTGCATTCCCTTATCCGTGGTTGCATTGCCGCCTGTATCCGGATCGCCGTAGACCTTATGAGTGATAGCCGAGATAGAACCGTCTGTAGTGGGTAAGGCGCGGCGGATGCCTATCTGCCAAGCTCCCGAAGCGAAAGCGTCCGAGATACGCTCGGTCATGGAGCCCAGACCGTAGGCGTCGACAACGTCGTCTGCGTTGGCGGCGAATCTTATGTCGGTTTCACCCTTCTGGCTTACACCCACTACTCCGAATAAACCGGCAAGCGAAGGGGGCATGACGCCCAGTCCGCCGTCCAGAACCTCCGGATAATAGCCGGGTAAATCTTTCAAAGGCATTTATTACTCCTTGTTCAAAAGGTGTTTGCGTACCGCTTTATCGAAGGCGGATTCGGTTATCCTGGTTTCGTCTTCCCAGTCCATTACTACCTTGAGATATGCTTTCTTGCCGACCCCGGCGTGGGAAATCTTTTCAGACACCCATCTGTCAAGGGTCTTGGTTGCTTCCTTCACATCTTCCTCCCTTTTCGGTCTGGAGGGTGTATTCGTTTCTTTACCGTCTGCCTCGAGCGTAGGTTTGTTTTTTATCTCATCCAACAGCCTGCGAAATTCGTCCCTTGAAAGGACGGTCTCGGCACTGACACCGGAACGCTTGCAAAAGAGCTTCAGTTCGGCTCCTTTCAACTTGTAGCGTTTGGCAAAGTCACCGACTGTGTAGCGATCTTGAGTTGTCATGTTATTCCCCCTCTGGGTTTGTTCTTTAATAATATATCTCAGGGTCTTCGTATTCAGTCAGGGTAATCAATGGCGAAACATCGGCCATGAACACCTTTCCCGTGTACTTAATTACGAGGTCTATCCTGTAGATCCTCTGTTCACCCTGGTCAACCGGTGTAACCGACATCGAGGTCATCTCTTCTTTTACCTCCTCGTAATGACCGTCGTATAGTTCGGCTGTAAGTCGCTTGTGTGCGAACATGAGCATGAGTTGGTCGACGTAACCGCCCTCGCCAACGGCCTCGTCCTCGGTCTGGACCTCGATCTCAACCGTAACAGGGATTACGGCATCCCTTATACGCCGGTTCAAAACGCGGTAGGCTGCGGTTTCCCAGGAGTAGGTGTCGCCTGCAACAACGGATTGACCGACTTCAAAACAGAAAATAAAACCGTTCGATACCGCAATCTTGCCGTCTACAAGTATCTCGCCTGAGGAAACCTCTGCCTCGGTGCCCCAATCCGAGCCTGTCCAAGGGGTCTTACGTAGCTGGTATTGCCCGTCGGTACCAACCGTACCCGATGCTGTTATCTCAATCACGAACCTGTTATTCCCCGCGTGAGAACCTGTAAGTGATACCTCTTCGGTTCCGGTCCCCGTATGGACGATAGTTCCCTTATCGTAGATCAACTCGCGACCGCCGTAACCGGCCGCATTAGAAAGGATAATAGAGCCAACGTGAAGAACCGCGGTCGGACCCTGACTCATCAGCACCGCCCGTGGGTCAAGCCTTTCCCGGCCTATTACCCTTGAGCCTTGAGTAAATACCATGGCCTGTGATGGGTTTTGCAGACTGCTCAGACCCTCCTCTATCCTGTCGTAGCACCAGGAGACTGCAAGTCCGCGCATTAAAGGACCGTAGGGCAGGCTCATGACATACCCCACGAAATCGCTACGCGCTTCCGCGGGGACCTCGGGGAGAGCAGCTTACAAAGGTCTGAAAATGAAGTTAAGTATTTCATGAATCTGTTACTCATCTGTTTTTACGGAGAAACGTGGTTCAGAAGCCTTGTATCTTATCCTGGCCCGGGCACGTTCCTCCGCACCCGGGATCTCTATCTTTCCCGATGCAAGTGCCGAAAGGGTCTTGTCTGCCAGTTCCCGTTTGTCCCGGGCAACGCCTTCCCGCTCCACCCTGGAATAGAGACGGTAAACTGACATCTGCAGCGCCGCCTCCTTCACCAGGTCCCGCGCCCCGTCAGAACCTATCCCATCCAGATTAAGGGGCACGACGTAGCGTTTTGCCAGCCGGGCGTCCACGAAGGCCTCTGCCCAGTTGATTGCCGCCTCTATCTTCACGTCATCTATTACCTTCTCGGTAATGGAATGCGAAGGATCGTCGTCGGTCAGGCGGGCCAGGACATCGGCAGGTACAGAAGCCTTAACCTCGTCTACGGTAAGGTATCTCACGACATTTCCTTATCTCCAGGAGAGGCCTTGGACTTGATCCTTAACGTCCGTATCAGTCCGCGTTCGACCAACTCACTTGCAGTCGATGCAGGAATGGATACCTCCTCACCCGGAGCATACCAGTGTCCACCCATCTTTACCGGTCTCAAGAATCTAACCTTGGTGTAGGTTTTGGATTTTGAGCCGCTCTTCGTCATCTCGTCTCCCTTCCCCGCGATGGGTTTATGAAGTAGAAAGGATAATTAAGAGGTTACCGTGGCGAATACGATGCATTCGGGCCAGTGGGGTACTGGAAGGGGACGTGACTCTGCAAGGAGCCAGAGGATCGAGGGGTCGGCGTCTGTCCAGCTCTTTGCAAAGAAGGGCTGAGCTACGGCAACCTCGTTATCCAGATCGTAAGCTAAAGCGTGATGAATCCTGAACGGTCCATCCGATGCAACCATGATGAAGGCGGTGTCGGGAATGAAGTTGTGGGAGGTATCCGAAGAGTCTGTGTAGGATGCGTCGTACTCGTATATATCCACCCCTGCCAGCCTGCCGATGTAATTCGAGCGGCCTACAGATATCTCACCCACGTTGAAGTTGCGGTAGTTGAGCATCTCCCTGACCTTCGTGTGAGCCAGGAGTGCGTCCACCGCGGCCTTGCCTGCAATAGCCGTGTCCGCCGAATATCCTGTCGTACCCGATATCAACCGCTTCCATGTCAGGATATCCGAAATCGGATCGGAGTTGTCGGTATCTGTCCATAGGTCCGTTCCGGTCAGCACCGGTTTATGTTCCGAAGGCAGAAGATAATCGATCTCGAAATCCACGTTGTCCTGACTTACCGTAAGCGTGCCCTGTAGGCTCTGGGCCGCCATCCACTCTGTCGTTCTCACTATCATCCGTTTCAGGTCGGCAAGTTCCAGCGCCATTCGCTGATTCTTGTAGCCCTCTATTCCGCCCTCTCCAAGATAAAGGGCGGAACCCGCAGTACGCACGGCTAAAAGATCGCTTGCCGGAACCGCCTTCTTGATGCGGATGCGCGGCGCCTTAATCGACTGAACCTTGCGACCGAGTCGAGAGACGACCGCGCCTTCCTCTATAGGGGATACGAAGGGAGCCAGTCTCTTGCCGCCCACTACTACGTCGGCGTCTATCTCCTCGGCAATTGCCTGTACCTTTGTCTTAAAGACCTTGTCCACCAGGAACGAAGGCGGGGCCGGTATCTCGTTTACGGCCGTTGTCAAGGTTCTCCAGTGTAGTAAATCTGCCATTCAAGCCTCCTATGCCTGATCTGCCTTTACGAATATCCCTGTTGCCTGAAGATCACGCATACCCCTGGCTATCTTGGCCGAATCCGTGGTACCCCAAAGGAGGGCATCCTTCCGGAACACGCCGTGAACCCAGGCAAGGGTCTTAACGTCTATTGTCTCGTCTGCGACGTCTGCGGCGAGAATTGTCCTGGCGACCTCGGTGCCGTCGGAGGCGTCCGGGTCCCAGTCGTAGTACTTGTGATCGGTGCTGTTGCGACCGAGTATCCTGCCCCGTGAAAGGGCGCCGACTGTATCGGAGATCACCACCGGTACGATAACGGTCGGGTGGCTGCCGGCCAGAAAGTCGGCCTCGGACAGGGTTTCTTCGGTTATTCCGTAGTTTTCGGTCATCTATAACCTCCCTTTTGACAGGTTAGATTTTTATGCTCTTTGCTATCCGCGAACCCAGGGACTCGGGGGAACTGTCGCGGGGCGCCCGGGGGGTTGCCAGCTCGGACAGAGGGACGAGTGCGGGAATCCCTTCGAGGAACCGGGTGAAGTACTCGAGTGGTGAGATAACCGAACCATCACGGTCGGTTATTCCCGGCCTTTCGGACAGCCCTGCAATGAACTGAACCAGGGCGTCGCGATCCCATGCATTGAGCAGACGTCCCCGGTCGGACAGCCGGTCGACGAATAAACCCGCTTTATTCAACCTTGCAGCCGCATCGATCTCATTGTCGACCTCAACGCTCGATTGAGATTCGTCTTCTGCGGCCTCGGATTCATCCGGCTCATCCGAAACCTCAAGCTTCTCGGCTTCTTCCTCGACATCTGCTATCCTGCGGAAGCGTTCTCTAAGCAGGGCAAGGTCGGATTCCACCCTTTCCCTTATTACCTCGTCCGTCCCTTCAAGTGTCTCTTCGACGGCCTTAAGTGCCGCAGGCACTATCCTGGGTTCGCCGTTAACGATATCTACGACCAGCATCTGGTATGTTTCAGCCGATTCGGCCTTGCCGGTCGTATCCGACCATAAGGAATACTCGGCTATACCGGACCATCCAAGGGCCTCAAGCACCCTTGAAAATGCGGCCTCCTCGTCCCAGGGAAAGCAGACCGGGGCGAAGCCCAGTCCCTTGAGATCTGTCAGCTTTCTGCGTTTCGAGTTGTCTTGTTCCATGCGCCTCCTTTCTCTCATTCATCTTCGACTATGGTTAGATTATTACCCGCCGTTTGACGGACGCAATACATAATTGACTAATAAATGTAACCTGATAGTGTATGGTGTTGTGTTTCGGATATTTTACCGGTGTGTTACAGGTATTACGGATGTTGCGGGTGGGCAGTTGACAATGCAGGGTTTTTAGGTTACACTTTTATTTAGAAGCGTGAATACGTTGCATAGGAGGAATTGTATGATGCGGAAAGCGTTATTAATCGCCCTTGGGATTGCCCTGGTTGCCTTCCCTTCGGTTTCGAGTGCGGATAACGGCTACAGGCACCGTGCCGTATGCCTGTCTCTGGTTCCTTACGTTTCCACGTCAGGATCGGAGGCGGAGAATACTATACATAACTTCTCATTGAATCTCCTGGGGGGGTATTCAGGCGGTCTGAAGGGCTTTGAGCTGGGCGGTCTTTTGAACATGGAGAAGGGTTCGGTTACCGGACTGCAGATGACGGCGGGCGCCAACTTCGTAGGGTTGGAATCAAGCGCCATCCAGGTGGCGGGTATCTTCAACTACACGGGCTGGCTCTACGGTGGACAGCTTTCGCTGGTCAACATCTCCGGCGACGTCTCGGGTGCACAGGTTGGCTTGGTCAATAT
>WJJO01000204.1 GCA_014729665.1 Caldifarciminota bacterium | reverse complement strand
GCGTTAAAATGTTGCTGATAGGCGTACCCGATATGGATAATGGGATTGAATACGTGATGTTGGATATCAAAAAACAGGTTAACTCAAAAATCAGGCTTGCGCTGAGGATTGTTATCCCGGTAGTAATCATCGGGCTTTTGACAGCCGCCTGCGTTCTCCTTGTTCTCTACTATCGGAAAGGACGATACCTGCGCAGACTGGTCCGGGACCCTTCACGTGGGGTGTTGCTTTTGAACAGAAAAGGGGAGGTGTACATGCTTAATACTATGATGGGGAACATATTCGGGCTTGGGAAAGAAGTGAAGCTGAAGGGCAGTTTCTGCAGGCTGAGGCTTCCTGCGGCTTCCATGGGTATCCAGAAGACGATATGCAACGGAATCGAGAAGGGCGGGTACCTGACCTCACAGATCAATGTAATCGAGGGGGATAAGGAACGGTGGTTTGAGATATCTGTTTGGAGGATACAGTCCTTCGGCTGGGCAGTGAGCTGCGTTGACGTTACCGAGCGTGAGTTCGGAAGAAAGGTGTCTACCCTGATACCTATAGCCCAGCAGCTCGCCCATGGGATAAAGAATCCCTTAAGTCACATCAGGATGGCCGTTCAGCGCTTAAAGAAACTCCTTCTCCAAGACAAGGGGAAGAAGGAAGAAACCATATACTGCTCCGATGTCGTTGCCGAGGAGATCGAACGCTTAAGCAAACTCACAGACGGATTCAGCAGGTTCATCAAGCTGGAACCCCCGAGATTGAGTGCCGGTAACATTATCGTGCCGGTTAGTGAAGTGATAAATAGATTCAGAAGGTCTGCGCCTGAAGGGGTGAAGTTCAGCATTACCTGCCCCTCTGATTTGCCGGAGGTGATGATAGACCAGGCACAGATATCCATTGTCTTCGACCATCTTTTGGACAATGCGGTCGCAGCAGTCGGAGAAAACGGCAAGGTGTCCGTGGCTATAAAGAAAACTGAAATAAAGGACAGCCGAGACCGGTTAGTACCCGGGATTGAAGTCCGGATATCCGACACCGGTCCGGGCATACCCACAGAGTATCTTTCGAAGGTTTTTAACCCCTACTTTTCACTCAAACAAGGCGGTTCAGGACTTGGTTTGGCAATAGTTCGCAAGATAGTAGAGGATCACGGCGGTGTTATAACCGTTGAAAGCGAAGAGGGTAAAGGTGCTGCGTTCATAATCGCCTTACTCCTGGAAGGAATGGAAGATGAAGGATAAACGCATCCTCGTAGTAGATGATGAAAAAAGGGCACGTGAATTAATCTCCAGGATATTGACCGACGAAGCAGCCATCCCTTTGACCGCATCCAACGGTCGGGAGGCCCTTAAGGCTATCAAAACCGATGGCCCTGACCTGGTTATCCTGGATTTGATGCTCCCCGACATCAACGGACTTGAGGTGCTTGAAAGAATCACGACCGCGAATCCGGATATGCCCGTGATACTAGTCTCCGCACACGGAGACGTGGAATCGGCTGTGAGAGCGGTTAAGCTGGGTGCCTACGACTTCATAGAAAAACCCATCGACATCGACAGGCTCGTAGTGGCTTGCAGAAACGCCCTGTGGCAACTCGATCTTCAGGAAGAGCTGACCAGACTCAAGATGGAGGTTGGTTCACATTATCGTATGGTGGGAAGTTCCAAGGTAATGAGAAAAATGAGAGAACGCTTACAAGAGGCTGCATCGACGAATGCACATGTACTTATTCTGGGAGAAACCGGTTCAGGTAAGGATTTGGTAGCACGCGGTATTCACAACCTGAGTGTAAGGTCAAACGGTCCTTTCGTTAAACTGAACTGTGCCGCGATTCCACATGACCTTGTAGAAAGTGAGCTTTTCGGTTACAAAAAGGGAGCATTCACCGGAGCACATACGGATAAACAGGGGCGAATAGAGGCGGCTCATGAGGGAACCCTCTTCTTCGACGAAGTTGCAGAGCTCAATCTAGAATCACAGGCTAAGCTACTACACTTCCTGGAAAGTGCATCCATAGGTCGGCTTGGTGAAACCAAAACCCGTGAAGTTGACGTCAGGGTGGTAGCCGCTACAAATAACGATCTGAAGGAAGCAATAAAACAGGGAAAATTCAGGCAAGACCTGTACTACCGGTTGAATGTAATCGATATCCATGTTCCGCCCTTGCGGAAACATCGCGAAGATATTCCCGAACTGGTGGAATATTTCCTTGGAAACACCTGCAGGGAGCTTGGCGTACCGACCAAGACCATAGAAAAAGCCGCACTTAGGAAACTAACAAGCCTATCCTGGCCCGGCAACATCCGACAACTTCGGAATACAATAGAGAAGATGGCCTCTGTTAGTCGTAAACAAATCTTGACCGTTGAAGATTTGTCTGTTATCGGTGAAGACACTGAAGCGGTAGACGAGTACTCGAAAAGACTAACCCTGCAGGAATGGCGGAGTCAATCGGAGAGACGATTTATCCTGCAGGTTCTAAAATTCAACAATTGGAACGTTTCTTTAACCGCAAAGAAACTAAACGTTAACCGTACCCACTTGCACCGGAAGATGAAGGAACTTGGGATTGAGAAGCCTGAGTAAACAAGTTGGTATTGACATTAATGAAACGTGGATTAGGATTGAACCAAAACCCGAAGGAGGCAATTATGATGATAAAGGTTACTTTAACTTCTGTTTTTATTGCAGGTTTTTTGTGTCTTAGCTGTTCACCAAAGTTGATAAAGACATCGGTTTACAGCGATAAAAGATTCAATTATCAAAAGGCATATAAGATTGCAATTCTTACCCCTTATGTATCTGGAATGACAAACATAAATTATGCTTACCGTATGGGCAACTACGCAGTAGAGAGGATAATGGAAGCGCAAAGGTTGATCCCTGCAGATAAGAAGATTATGAGACAAATTGAACGTCCTAAAGGGACACCCTTTGAACGACCTGTTTGGTGGCCACCAGATATTCAAAAACAAGTTGATGTACCGGAGTTTGTAGAAAAGATGTCCCATGGAATTTGTTTTAGTTGTAGGTTGCAATGAATTGCGTCTCAGGTAGAGTTAGAGACAAGGAGGATATGAATATGACTTTACCTGAGAAGGAAGCAATAATCAGGCATCGAGAGCGGCTAATGGTTGAGATGGAGAGAGTAATGCGTGGAGAAAG
>WJJO01000203.1 GCA_014729665.1 Caldifarciminota bacterium | reverse complement strand
CTTTCTCCACGCATTACTCTCTCCATCTCAACCATTAGCCGCTCTCGATGCCTGATTATTGCTTCCTTCTCAGGTAAAGTCATATTCATATCCTCCTTGTCTCTAACTCTACCTGAGACGCAATTCATTGCAACCTACATCTAATTCAAGTGCCTTTCAAGCTATACCATATTCGACCGGCGGCATGCCTGCCGCCGGTCTTTTTTATTTGCTTTTTAAACTCGTTTTCCTGCGGTATATTTGTTCTTCTATCGAACAGGTACAACAGGAACGCACATATCGAACACGAACTTGCCCTCTGGATCCTTCTCGGGATCGTTCAGGTATATCTCGTAGCATGGCGAGTCCGCGGGCTGATAACCCGATTCGGGCATCCACTTGCCGTACATGTAGGCATAGGCGTCTTTGATTTCCTGGGGCTGACCCTCGAAATGGTAAATCGCGTATTTACCTGAAGGCAGCGTGGTTATATTGACCTCGCCCGAACCCTTGGTTCCGGCAGGGACGGAAACACAGGCGTCGTACCTGCACTTATCGGCAGGGGTTACATCGGGACTGTCGTGGGAGATGCCTATGTATTGCGTCTTTGGTCCAATAAGGTTACGTACTCCTGCCCAGGTGGAGACCTTTTTCCATGCATCTGCGAGACCAGGATCCCAGTATCCCTTCATATGCCGCACATAGGCGATGCGCGTCTCGGGAAGGCTTTTTACATCTACTCTCATCCGATGCTCCTTTTCGGTTAAAGGGTTTACGTCACGATTATAACCTGCATCGGAATCAGATTCTTCTCTATTCTTGCCGGTTGTCTTACAAATCTTGCTTTCCCCTTGTCTGATCTTGCTAACTCGATGTTTATAGTAACCTCCTTCCCTCCATTCCGAAGCCGACATACCGAAATGTTCCTTGAACACGCGCGCGAAGTTTGAGGAAGATGAGAAACCGCAGTCGAGGGCTATCTCGGTGACGGAACGGAAAGGATTATTGATAAGGATGACGGCTGACTTCTCCAGTCTTAATCTGCGTACGTATTCGTTGATAGTCTCACCGACCATGGAACGGAATATCCGGTGAAAGTGATAGGGAGAAAACCCGGCGGCCCTCGAGATAACCTCGAGTAAAAGTTCCTCGCCGATGTGCTTATCTATGTAGTGAAGCGCCCGGTTAAGCCTTGCGCGGTATATACTGAGGGTCTTTTTCTTGGGATCAAACATCGATGATTATATTATTCCGGAGACTGTATGCTTCTCAAATCTTGCTCATCGCGATTTTCGTCGGGGTCCCCGTGAAAACGATCCTTCGTTTTCATGGGGTGGTCAACAAAGAATTCCCACATCACCTCGTTTGCATCCACCGCCCTGGATGGAAAGGCAAGGGATGGAATGGGGAAGCCGCGTCCCCGCGGCCAGGTGTGCCCCCCTCTCCTTGTCGTCCAGAGCATGACCTCCATATCGGACTCTGCATCCCGCCAGCGCTGCCGCCATGCCCTCGAATTCTCGTTAAAGACGGTATCAGGTCCTTCCTCGCACCAGTTCAGTTCAGCCCAATTCTCGAGATTCTCCTGGATAGAGTAAAAGTGCACACCTGCGATGGTATCTCCTTCGTATTTAACAACCGGATCGTTGCGCGCATGGATATGTATGACGGGTACGGGACGCTCGGGTTCGCACTCCCCGTAGACAAGCCCCCCTGCAACGGGCGCAATGGCTGCGATGCGGGACGAAAGCTGACAGGCCAGCCGGTGTGACATCATGCCCCCGTTGGAAAATCCCGTCGCATAAATCATATTGGTATCTATTGAGTATCGAGAGACCATGGTGTCGATTAGTGAATTGAGGAATCCCAAATCGTCTGCCTGCTTGCGCTTTCCGAGTTTGTTACCCGCGTTCCATGCCCGGGGCCATCCTGTTCCGTTCGGATAGACACAGATGAAGCCTTCCTCGTTGGACTTGCGGTTCATCTTCGTCATATATCTGTGAATACGCGCCGAGGCGGCGAAACCGTGCAGGCTTAGAACTAATGGAGCTGGAGTTGAATCGGAGTATGCAGGCGGAATATGTACACGGTAGGTTCGTCTCACGTCGTCGAACTCGAACTTATATCTTCGATCCTTTGCCTGGAGGTCTTTAATTACCCCGAGAAAACATACCAAACACGCGAGTAACGCCGGTAAAACTCTTTTTCTCATCAACTCGTCCCTTTCTTTATTTTAATCAGAAGAATCCTACTTACCGCATATCAAGATGTCAAGTACCTGGTAAATCTAAGGTGGTTTTTCCCTTGATAATCCTTGACATATAGCAAATCCTTTGTTATGATAGGAAAAGTACCCTAGGAGGAAGTAGATGCAAACGCTTCAGAAGTACGTTGAAGAGATTGCGGAATGGTTGAGAGAATCATTTTCGGTCAGTGTCGTCGGTGAAGACGGCTTGATGCTGGCATATAAAACCAGGGTAGGCGGTGAGAATGTAGAATTTACCAGCGCGGTTCTGACCGAGGTAATGCGCAATATCGCAAGAATCGTCAAGGAGATGCAGAAAGGCAAACTCGTTGACAATCTAATCTCGATGGTTGAAGCCCATTTTCTAACCAAACCCTTAGACGAAGAAGGAAGTGTTTTTCTTGCAATAGGCGTGCCCCGTGGAGCCAACCTGGGAGCGGTAAGATACGTAAGCAAGGTGTACATCAACAAACTCAAGGATGCCTTGCCCAAGGTTTAATCCTTCCCAATATTCAGTTGATAAATCAGGGGAACCGTCCTAGCCTGTAGTCATATAATCCTTGAACCCATAGAGAAAAAAGGGTACTTGATTTTTTATATCAAGCCTTGTGAGTTATACTATACAAAATTCGCACCCTATCTGGGCAGAATCCCCTCGCTTCCCGAATCCCATATTTCTCCGGCCTCATCAACCTTCCTTGAAGAAGAAAGGAGTTTGCTCAAGCTGTGTTTTTTTACAAGCTTACGTTCCTCTTTACTTAATCTTTCAAAAAGGTCCGAAAGGTGATCTTGTAATTCTGTTTGATTAAGCCCGGAACGGGCCGCTTCATACATCTGTTCCAGGCTCTGTTTGTACGCGTCACTCTTCTCCTTAAGGGGCAAATCGTAAGGTGTTTCGTTCTCAACAACTTCGCCGTCACCCAGTATCCTGATATCCCATCCCTTAGAGAAATTCCATTTGTTGAATTCTGTATAGATTCTTTCCCTGTTTCGTTTTTGCTTAACCCTGGAATAGATAAGGTGTCGCAAAAGTTCTGCCGTCTTGCGAAACACACTCCTAAGCTGGGCGGACTCCTCATCTTCGGTAGCAATAAGTCCTTTCTTCTTCAGGTTCGCGATAGTAATCCCGACCTTGGTTTTTGATTGACCCAAAAGCCGTGCAATATCCGGGAAAGACCTGCGGCCGTTAACCTGAGATACTATAGCCCAATCCATCGCCCCGACCTGATAGCTATTTTCCGCTTCAGGATCTACCGGGATTAAAACAAGTGCAGCGTCCTCGCAAGGCACTTCTGAATGGACCTTATCCCACTCGGTAGCCCGCTGAGAAGCCTCGCTTAAAAGGTCTGTCAGGGATTTGGTGATTCGCTTGTTTAATGTAACCCCTTCATCGAAGAATTTGAAGCTCCCGGAAACTAAAATAAACAACTCGATAAATGCCTCATCCCCAACTAACTTACCGGTATGACAATCCAAGAGCTCACCTTGCTTAAAGAACAGCGAACCGTCTATATCACCTGAAATCTCCAATCGTCCGGTTTTCTGACTCATCGCCAATAACTGTATTATATCCAGAAATCCTTGTCGTTCTATCTTACCTTCAAGCATTAAACACGCTCCATGAATCTATGTTAACCTTTCGTCAAACATCCAGTTCAAACTCCTTGCTGATCAGGTTCCTGGCAGGTTTAAGATACGGTTCTTCGATCAATACGCTTATTGAAGAAAATGATGTACTTATCATTTCGATGTTGATTGCCTCCTGGGCTAATAATGAAAAAACCTTGCCCGCAATACCCATCTCACGGGACAGTTTTTTACCGTAAACGGTTAGCATACCCATCTCGTGTTTAACAATGAACTCTGGATTATCCAGAGAGGCAAGACCCTTCAAATGCTCAACTGCCTTTGTAACATACTTGTCTTCAAGGGCAAAGGAAATATCAGCCCTGTTTTCGGTTAACTTGCTTTCAGCAATCATCAATATGTTAAATCCGCCGGAACCAAGGTGGGAAAAAAGTTCGGCGGCAATACCCGGCCTATCGGGTACCGATTTAGCGACCACCATTGCCATGTTGGTTTTTATTTCAACCAGCTCTACCGCAGATCCCATATAATCCTCCAGTCATAAGTATAAATGAATTCGTACTATCTGTCAACTCTTTTTCCTAAACAACACATTCTCTGAACCTTAAGGTTCTTCCTTACCTTTTGTCCAGAATTCGCAAACCTCACCCGCATCATTTTTTACCTTGCATTCAACAGGCCCCCACAGAAACCAAATCTCCGCGTTAACGTACCTTTTTGTCCAAAAGCAGTACGTTTTGGCCTCAATTAACCAGACCTCGTTGTTCTGTCTGACTATCTTCAACTGCGAACCAAATTGATCCTGGATCAGGGTAGCTCGTTCCCACTGCCCAGTCGAGTCACCGGCAAACATCTTCTTATTCAAACCACACCCTGAAAGCAAAAAGACAACACCCAAAATACCCCACATGTACTGTTTCATACCGTTCTCCTATCTACTATAAATATAACATGCGAAACGCTAATTGTCAAGGTAGATAGCGTTAATTCAATTGTTTAGAAAAAAATACATAGCGCGGTACCCTAGATTTATATCCAAGATACTCCTCAGCGCGTAGTTTTGTTAGGTATTTTCTTCCCTCAGAATTTAGGATAATTACGGTCATGAGCAGATGAAATACAGAATAATCAACCTGTCGGGAAAAAAGTCTTTCCCATCACCATTTCTTAATTTGATATCCGTTCTATCCATTTCCAGATATGATTTACCGCGCCACCGACGATGAATACCGATACAAGCATGATACCCAGAGATGCCAAAGCGTCCTTCCAACCCAACTCCCGGAACAAAATCACGAGCGTAGCCAGGCAGGGAAAAAACATCGATAGCACAACACTGCCCGTTACAAGCTGTTTGGTGGTCAAATCCAGCGGAGCCATCATTCCCAGGGCCATATCCTTGCGGACGATACCCACAAGAAGCGGCGTTATGGCTTCACGAGGCATTCCCCACAGCCACTCTATAACCGGCGCGGTCGCGCGTGCAACGTAGGCGAACGCATTGAAATAGGTGAGAACATTGACGACCAGTACGGCTCCTAAAACCACGGGAAGGGCTTCCTTAAGAAAGCCTGTAATCCTCATCCAGAGCTTCGTACCCAGGGCCTTCCACGAAGGCGCTCTGTAGGGCGGGATTTCTATCAGTATCTCGGGG
>WJJO01000202.1 GCA_014729665.1 Caldifarciminota bacterium | reverse complement strand
TTCCCTTGCGCGCCTGGATTTAACCGAAGAGGAACGAGAGAAATTCGGTTCGGAGTTAGAAAAGATAGCCGCCTATTTTTCCCAACTCCAGGATTTGGGAATGCAAGGCGAGATGATTCAACCCTACAGGTGCCCGCTGAGTCCCGACTCCCCTAGGGAATACGATATAAAGGTGGAGGATTTTACCGAACACATAAAAGAGGGTTATTTCTTAATCCCTCCATGGCTGGCTTAGGTTAGTAGCAGATGAAGGAATTACCTGCCATTGCGGATTTGTCCTTCGGCCTGTTAAGGGGTTCAATTAAGGCCCAAGACGTTGTAGCTGATATCAGGGATAACATTGAAAAGCGTGAAGTAAACATCAACGCCTATATCAATCACTATATCGATCAGGCCGAAACACAGGCCCGGAGGGCCGATGAATCGGGCTATCCGGAAGATGAGACCGCAGATCTTAAAGGTATTCCTGTAGCTGTAAAAGACAACATATGCGTAAAAGGCTGGCCATGCACCTGCGCCTCGAACATACTCAATGGCTTCATCCCCCCATACGAGGCCACGGCGGTAAAAAGACTCAGGGAGAAGGGTGTCATCCTTCTGGGAAAGACCAACCTGGATGAGTTCGCCATGGGGGCCTCGAACGAAACGTCGGCCTACGGACCCGTTCGCAACCCCCTGGACCCGGGGCGTGTCCCCGGTGGTTCATCAGGAGGATCTGCGGCGGCAGTCGCCTATGGCGGAGCCGTAGCCGCTTTGGGTTCGGATACCGGCGGATCCATCAGACAACCGGCTTCTTTTTGCGGACTCGTGGGATTAAGACCCTCATACGGTCGTGTTTCACGCTGGGGGCTTGTGGCTTTTTCATCCAGCCTCGATCAGATAGGCCCCATCACGAAGACGGTTGAGGATGCCGCGCTTCTGTATTCGATTATTGCAGGTCCCGATGAGAACGATTCCACTACCTGTCCCCAACCTCCGGATGAAATACGCTTAACCGGACGGATCCCTGAAGGAATCAAGGTGGGTATGATTACCGAATGCTTCGAGGAGATAAAGGATTCAAGGATTGCCGAGGCTGTTAGATCGCCGTTTATTAAAGCCGGGATCGACATTCAAGAAATCAGTATACCCCTGGTCAGGTTGTCAGTAGCCGGGTATTACCTCCTGGTTGTATCGGAGGCATCTTCCAACCTTGCCAGATACGACGGGATACGCTACGGCAAACGCATCTCGAAGCTGGGCCTTACCGAAACCTACTTCGCTACCCGGAGTCAGGGTTTCGGGGATGAGGTAACGCGTCGAATCCTTTTGGGGACCTTCGGTCTTTCCGCAGGCTACATCGATGCTTACTACAACACCGCCCTTTCCTACCGTGCCGAGTTGGCAAAACAGTTTAAAAAGGCTTTCGATGAGGTTGACTTCCTTTTGACTCCAACCACACCTACGGTAGCATTCAAGCTGGGAGAAAAGATTCAAGACCCTTTGGATATGTATCTTTCCGATATATTCACCGCATCCAGTGCTTTGGCCGCACTTCCGTCCATCTCAATACCGGCGCCGGATAAGGTTGACGGGTTGCCTGTAGGAATCCAGTTGATTGCCCCGAGGTGGAAAGACTCTGAACTTCTGGAGTTCGCTCATGCCGTCGAAAAAATATGAAGTAATCATCGGCATCGAGGTACATGCCCAGCTGGCAACGCTCTCAAAGATGTTCTGCCGCTGTGCGGTGGAAGCGGATGCTCCTCCTAATACAAAGGTTTGCCCAGTCTGCCTTGGACTTCCGGGAATTCTCCCTCAAACCAACAAAGCCGCGGTCGAGTTGGGAATCAGAGCCGCTCAAGCCCTGGGATGCAAGGTCAAGCCGGAATCGAGATGGGCGCGCAAGCATTACTTCTCCCCGGATTTGCCTAAAGGGTATCAGATAACTCAATACGAATACCCTTTGGCGACCGGTGGCGAGTTGGAGCTTCCCGGTCTCGGTAAAAAAGTCCGCATCCGGCGACTGCATCTGGAGGAGGATGCCGGAAAGCTTACCCACACCTCACGTGAGACACTGGTGGATTTCAATCGCTGCGGTATACCGCTTGCAGAGATAGTATCAGAACCCGATGTCCGAAGCCCCGAAGAAGCCGATGCATACCTCAAGGAACTCAGGCAAATACTCAGAACCGTTAAAGCATCTGACGCCGAGATGGAACGGGGTCGTTTCCGCTGTGAGCCAAATATAAGCGTGCGACCTCTAGGACAAAAAGAACTGGGTGTTCGTTCTGAGATTAAAAACTTAAACAGCTTCAAGGCTGTACGTGAAGGTATAGAACGAGCGGTTGCCGACCAGATAAAATGGCTTGAGGAGGGAAAAGAGATTGTACAGACAACCTATCTGTGGGATGAACACAAGCGAGAGCTGAAACCCATGCGTCAAAAGGAAACCGCAGCCGATTACCGCTACTTCCCGGAACCCGATTTGCCGCCTTTGATACTGGACATCGAATGGGTTGATAAGATTGAAAAACAGCTTCCTGAGTTGCCTGCAAAAAAGCGCAGTAGACTGCTTGAGGAAGGACTCACCGAGCAGGATATCCGGATCCTTTCAGCTGAACCGGATTGGGAATCGTACTATCTCGAGCTGCTTGAGAAGGGGATGTCGGTAAAGGAGGCCTCGACCTGGCTATTAAATGAAACCCGGGGGATACTCTCCGCAAGAGGTGAACAAATCACTCAATTCAAGGTCCCGGTTGCCCAGATGGCTTCGCTTATCACCCTGCTGCGCGGGGGGAAGCTTTCAAGACCCGCGGCCAAGGAACTTTTGGCGGCTATGGCCGATTCCGGCAAGGACGCGGAAGTCTTGATAAAGGAGATGGATTTGGGTACGGTCTCCGATGAGGGTACGCTCGAGGAGACGGCAAAGAAAGTTATAGCTGAAAACCCCGATGTTTGTGAAAAGTACCGTAAGGGTAAAACCAATGTAATAGGATTTCTTCTCGGACAGTGCATGAAGGAATTACGCGGAAAAGCAGACCCTGAGTCGGTCCGGAAGTTTCTTAAACGATTCTTAGATTAAGGAGGATTAAGTGACTGGATACCTAAAGGGAATCAGGAACATCGTTGACAGTTGCCTCGGTGTCAAGAAAGGCGATAGATCGGTAGTTATTTGTGACAGGCCAAAACGAAAGATAGGCGCCGATCTCTTTGATTATCTGGTTAAAACCGGAGCCGACGCAACCTTGTGTGAGATAATACCGCGAAGACAACACGGGGAAGAACCACCCAAGTATGTCGCTGAGCTCCTCAGACAAACCGATGTCTTTCTGATTCCGGCCTCTAAATCGATGACCCATACTCATGCAAGAAAACAGGCTATTGAGAAGGGGGCGAGGGGTGCAACGCTTCCGGACGTTACCGAAGATATGATTTCCAGAACAATGGCTGCAGATTACAAAGGTATCGAAAAACGCACCAGGAAACTGGCCAAAATCATGGCCGGCGCCAAGCGTGTTCATATCACCACCGCCTCCGGAACAGACGTCGAGATAGTAACGGAAGGTCGAGAGTTCTTCTTAGATACTGGTGTATTAACCAAACCGGGAGCCTTCTCCAATCTTCCTGCAGGTGAAATCTACATCGCCCCTTTAGAAGGGAAGAGTAATGGGATTGTAGTTTTCGACGCTAGCTTTTCGGGGATAGGGATGCTTTCACAACCCATAACCATTGAAATCGAGAACGGCAGGGCCGCCAGGATTAAGGGAGACCGGGGAAAGCTGGCTAGGATGCTCGATGCACCTGGGAAAAAAGGCCGCAACCTGGCCGAGTTGGGTATAGGAACTAATGATCGTGCCAAGATAACCGGCAATGTACTGGAAGACGAGAAGGTTATGGGTACCATACACCTCGCCTTCGGTGATAACTCCACGTTCGGTGGAAAGGTGAAGGTTGATGTACATCTGGACGGCATGGTTCTTAAACCTAATGTTGTAGCCGACGGCCGCGAAATCATGAAAAATGGTCGCCATATGCTTTAGATTAGCTGCTTGCCTGTTTGCCCTCGTAGCCGGTGAAAGCCGAATCAGGGAGGTCGTCTTCGAGGATAACAGGGCATTCTCGGATTTCACCCTTGCAAGGGAGATTGAACTGTCCAGCGGGGAGATCTATTCCGAGGCACAAGCTACGGCAGATGCCCGAGCCATCGAGATATTCTATCAGAGCAGTGGTTTTGAAAAGCCAAGGGTAAAAACCGTCTACCACTGGTTGTGGCCGAGGAAACTCATCTTCAAGATAAGGGAAGGCCGGGGACCGACCGTAAGAAGACTGCGATTAAAGGGAAAGCTCGGTTTTTCGGCATCAAGGCTCAAGGGAATCATCGGAACGGAAATCAACAGACTTTACGAAGCACGCAAGGTCAGTGAAGATTCAAATCACCTGGTCTCTTTTTTCAGGAATCAGGGTTATCCCCATGCCGAAATTGCAACCGACTACGATACATCCAAACGAAGATTAACCTTCTATATCCAGAAAGGTAAAAGACTCAAGATAGAAAATATTGTTTTTTCAGGTGTCGCTCCCGATGATACGACGGCTATTAAAAGACTTATTCCCTTGAAGAAAAACAAGCCGGTAACCGTTCTGGGCCTGCAGGAAACCTTGATGGCCACCGCCCGTTACTTCAGGAACAGGGGCTACTACTACGTGGATGTCCGCTTAACACGTTCACGGAAAGGTTATGACGTAGAATTGCTGATAGAGGT
>WJJO01000201.1 GCA_014729665.1 Caldifarciminota bacterium | reverse complement strand
TCGCTGGATAAACAATCCATAGCACTTTTAAGAAACGTCAGCCGCGGGGGCTGGTCAGTCCCCGCGGATCTTTTAGCAGGGACAATTCCGGAAGAAACGTCGGCCCGTCTTCATGGACTTGCAGATTCGGGCATCATCGAGCGATTCCACGCGGTTCCCATAATCCCAGCTCTTGTTGCCGGAACATGGGGAAGATATGCAATCCGCTTCCATAGAAATGAGGCTGCACCCGTACAAAACGTTCTCCAGGCGCTTACCTTTCTCGAAGAATCTATTCACAATGCCGTTTTTTCAACGAAACGCTTCCCTGAAACGACACTCTTCGTTTTTTCCAAGACACAGGAAGAACTTGACCTTATACTGAGGGAAGCAGAGGTGGAGACTAGACCGATGCTCATCCGGTCATATAACTTCCCTTTTCCCATTAATCTCAGTGACGAAGAATCGCTGCTTCTGAGAACAATCAACCAGACAGGAGAGATAATACCTTCAATCCTTGCCGATCATATGAATAAGGGTAAGGAATGGATTCAGGCCAAGCTAGAACGTCTGGTTCTGCACAACAACAATCCCCAGGGTGTAGCCGTGCTGCGCGCGAGTATCAACTGGTACAGGATAAATAACTTCATGCACGCCCATATACTCCTTCCGCCCGGGGCAAAGGAACACTTCGCATCGCTTCTTAAGGGGTTTGTATGGAATCAACTCGGGTGGCCGCCCGAAACCGCAGAAAGCGTAGCCGTAGAGGCGGATTTCACGGGCTGGGGGGATTTCGCCGCCTTCAAAGTACGTTCCGAACGGGCTGGATTCCCTGTCCTGGGATTTGCCCTCTTCGTACAGGAACGGGTGTGGGGAAGAGGCTATAAATTCTGACACCCCATGAAGTTACTGTGTGACTTCATGGGTACCCAGGGAAAAAACGTACTCTAAATTTCAGGAGTAATACCTTCTTAAAACCACACCGTCCTGCCTCATCTCAAGATAAGTCAACTGATTGATCCAGTCTCCGGCAATGTAGTATTCGACTCCGTCATATATGAACTCACATGGATAGTGGTGATGACCTGAGACTACTATCTCCGCATCCGCAGCAACAGGTTTCAGTCTGTTTACCGAAAACTTGAGAGCAAACGCTGGATTTCTTTTCCTGCTTATCCTTGCGAGTCTGAGGGCAAGACCGAATCCGATACTAGAAGGGATACGTGAGTAAAGCCATACCGCGTCTGGATTTTTCATAATCTGCGATGCCAGTTTGGATAAACCGTCTTGTTCTGATAGTATCCCGTGAAAAAACTGAACCTTCCTTCCGTAAAGCATCTGCACGTCATCTTCCGTGATAATCCTTAATCCCTTGATTCTCAAGTATTCATTCATCCATATGTCGTGGTTCCCGGCAAGAAAAAAAACCTTAACACCCTTGTCTATCAGATTACAGATAGCGTCAACGAGTGATTGGTATGCCGGAAGTATCCTGCCCCTGAATACGAAGCCGAACTCGAAAATATCACCCAGTAGATAAAGCCTATCAGCGGTAGAAGCCTCTGACCTCAAAAAAAGAATGAACCGTTCCGTTCTTAAGGATTCGTCGGGTCTTGCGTGCAGGTCTGAAGCGATGAGTATTTTTTTCACACCTTACCTACCAGGCGAATTTAGCGGAGAGGTGATAGAAACGCTGGACAAGAAATCCCATCCCTATACCCCACAGTATTCGCGGTGTCGGTCTCGCAAGGAAGTGACGGAGAAAAGCGGCAACCGGGATATCATAGTACTCCCTGCGGTTCATTATACTGCCGATGGTGTTTACTATACGGTTGTCGAACCTGAAGAATGTCTGCGGAACCGCGAGATGCAGTCTATTCCTGCACGGATATTCGTTCACCCTTTTGGAATACTCGGACAGGATATAAGAGTTACCTCTTTTCAAGGCCTTTGAGATTACTTCACCTGCAATCCTTCCCGACCAGCACGCACCGTGAACCCCGCCCTTGGTTAAGGGATATATGAATCCGCCTGCGTCGCCTGCAAGAAGCACCCCTGTTGCGGCAATCTTCAATGGCCTTTTCAGGAACGCTATTGGTCCGCCTTCAGTCTTGATCCTTTCACCTGGATCTAGACCTATCCTTGCGCAGAAACGTTCGAGCCCTTTTTTGAGATTCCTTGTAGTGCCTGCACCCACCGAAATCTCGTTGCCCCGGTGGAATACCCAGGCGTAACCGCCTGCAAAATCCTCGTGATGATGAAACTGCAGATA
>WJJO01000200.1 GCA_014729665.1 Caldifarciminota bacterium | reverse complement strand
ATTGGATTCAACCACGGAAGCGCAGTCGAGGCCGCCGGTCCCAAAAGCCTTGCAAGCTGGAGAAGTCCACCGACCCCCATCCATGCGAGTACAGGCCAGAGATCACCCCAGCGGGGATTCCACCTGGCGGACCGGAAGGTGGTCTCCTGAGGACGTACTTTCATCGGGTATTCTCTTCAGACTATGCACAAAGTCAAGGAGATGGTGATAAGGGGTTGAGAGACGGAACCTTTTATCTGCGATTGTTTACGTGGAGATTGAAATGATAAGGAAACGTTATGTGAAACTTGTTAAATTACTGTTCCTGACGATGCCTGTATTATCAGTACTATCCTGTAAGAATGAGGAGGTTAGTGTTTTTCCCAAGCGACACCCAGAATGATACTTTCAATCTATAACGGTGATTTCTGTGAATGCTCAGTAGACGTATCCGATTGGGTTGCAGCCTCAGGATTTATTTACGATATCGGAAAGTTGAGGTTCTATCCGGATATTAAGATTGTGAACGTATCTACATTCTCCGCATGGGTCAGAAAAGACTTCCTGGCATTGTACTCAAATTTTCATCCCAGAGAAATCCGGGGTATCTGCCAATCAATATGGGGGTGGAGAGAGCTTAAGATTTTTTCCCGTAAAGGAAAGGTGTACATAACCTGCAAGCGTGTTAACGATATAGGGTTGTTCCTTGAGTCGCCTGCGGACAGAGAGATTAGAAAATTCACACGGTTGAAGGGATTAAAGGGTTTGCACTTAAGTATGGCACATCTCACCTCTCGCGGATTGCGTTACCTCGATCGTGTCAAGGAACTTCGGGAACTCAAAATCAGCAGTTCGTCTTTATGGTTTATCCAATCTGCGGGAAATCGACTTAAGTGTGAATCACTTGAGTAAAATAACCTTGGAGAACCTGAAGGAAGCCCTGCCTTATTGTAGAATAACGATTAGTCGAGATTAATTCTACTTCGCTGCAGGATTATATCGTTGAAGCTCACGCGGAGGGTCCGTATCTTTAAGAGAGTACGGGCAATAGTTCCAACTCACTGATTATGAAAAGTAAAGAAGTAACTTGTAATATCTGAAGGGATTATAAAAAAGTAGGGGCCGCTTGTCTGCGGCCCCTCCCGATTACTGTTTTTAAGCTTAAAGCTTTGTTTGACTCTTTTACTCCGGTGCCTCTTCGGGCGTTTCTTCCGGCATTTCCTCAGCAGGCATAGTATCTTCTACCGCCGCTGTATCAATAACCTCTTCCGGAGTCTCAACAGTAGTGGTGTCAGCCTCAGGAGTGTCTGGCTCTTCGGGCTTCTTGCAGCCGAAGACACCAAAGCTGACTAATGCTACGCATAATGCGATAGCCAGTAGCTTCTTCATACTGTCTCCTTATTTTTGACGTCCACTATTGGACTCAGCCACATTATAACCAATCAAATCCGTCTGTCAAGGGGGGTGTTATTTTGTTTCCTTCTAAGGGGTTGGCAAAAGATAAATTACATGAAAGCGTGAAGTCCGCGATTGGTTCCCAGGAAGGTAAAGACCGTAAGCGCGAAACCCAGGATGACCAGCCATGGGAAACCCTTGTGCCCTGCACCCTTGCTATGACGCAGCCCTAGAGCAAGCGTGAACACACCCAAGGTGATGACAGAAAAGATGAGTTTTGGTTCCGGAACAAACCACTGTCCCCATCCAAGCCTGGACCACACCGCACCCAATCCTAAAGAGACGGTAAATAGCATTACACCCGGCCAGAGATACAGTTCGGCCAGGGCCCGGCGTTTTATCTTGGTTTTTTCGTCGCTAACGAATGAGGTAAGGGCCGTAAAGAAGGCCATCGTGAAGAATCCATAGGCAACAAATCCGGGTATTACGTGCCAGATAAAGTAAGCAGAGTTCAAGACAGGCGGCAGGTAGCGTGGAGCGGTGACTTCGGGGGCGAAAAGCCTTATCATGAATGCGATGAACACGATTATCCAGGAGACGCCGGTCGCTCCCCTTCCGTATCCGAAGGTTTCCTGTTTCCAAATCATTGCCACAAAAGCGAAGGATACGCACCAGGAAACGCATAGAAGCGCTTCGTAGGTTCCAAAGAAGGGCATCCTTCCGGTGCTTAAAACCCGAAGGTATAAAAGAAAGGTGTGGGCAAGAAAGGCGAACAGATGCATCCCGAATCCTGCAAGCTTTACCGATCGTTTGAACTTGACCCTGGGGGGGGAGTAAAACAGGAGGGCCAGGCCGTAGAATGTAGACAGCACCGCAAGCAGGGGTTTTTCCAGATTATATGCAGTCAGGGCATCAATCATTTCTTACCCCCGAAGCCTTCCGTTATCCTTGAGATGAATCCCGCCACGAGACCCAAAAGCAGCAGAATGCAACCCGAGGCGGCAAGCATCCAGCTGTCGTCGGTTACGCAAAACAGGTCGGCCGTCTGTCGCATCCTTATATACGGGAAGTAGATTATATGTCCTTCGACCTCTAAGGAATCGGGCGCCCTTAAAACCCTCGATGCCAACATTTCGCCCGGAAGCAGCACGTTAAGCTTGACCTCGGGAACATCCACAAGGTGGGTACGATCTATACGGAAGTAATCGAAGGAGAAGACGAAGGGAAGGTATATATCGGGTTCCATGACCTTAGTAGTGTCCGGCGGAAACTCGAAGGGCAGGATATAGCCTTCAGGGTATTTGACATCGAAATGAAGGTAGAATGAATCCGGGTTGGTGCTGGAGGAAAGATAGTAGTATCGCTTGTTACCGCTGCGCAAGGGGTGATTTACCCTTACCTCCGTCGTATCCCAGGCGAACTCCCCTTCGACCGAGGTTACGATGACGGCCTGGTAATTATTAACGGCCCTTCCCCTCGAATCGGGGTAGATGATCTCCTTGACACGTACGAGCTCCAAGGAGTCGGTTTCATCAAGGGGTGAGGTGTAGCGTCCGCCTTCGGTAAGTGTAAGGTTCTCCTCTGTGCCGAAAACCCGGTGCCATCCGGCTGCCACACAGATCGTCAGGATTCCGAGAATAACCGCCGAACCTGCAGCGTATCCCGCTACATCTTTCCAATCCATCTTCCTTACCCTTGAAGCCGGTTCCGCAATCCCCCAGCCCGACTGCCTTCTCGGTCCGAGGACGAATCTTCTTGCAAGGATAAAAAGAAGGAGGAGCGAAAGAAGACCGAGACCGGTTCCGAACACGATTACAGAGACGTTGCCGGTCACAAAAGCGGCTACCCCCATCAATATGAAGGCAGCCAGAACCGGTATAACGAACAGAGAAGTAATCCGGTTAGGTCTCTTCCTTGCAGGTTTATCTTTCACAGTTTTCATTAAACACGAGATGACGGGAATGTCAAGTATTATTTTAGATAAACAGTTTCGTGCCGTCTTGCTTACTTTTTTGACTACTATTTGAGGCCGATTTACCTTCGGTTAACCCGCACTGAGCTGAGATTCAATTACTGAGATAAATCCTTACGGGGTCACCCGCACGAATGCGCAGCAGTCGTGTGGGGTGTAAATCGGGGTCCCCAAGCAGACACGAAGCGGAGTGAATGTTTGGGGTGTAAAAAAGCGGGAGACGGGGTTCGAACCCGCGACCCTCACCTTGGCAAGGTGAT
>WJJO01000199.1 GCA_014729665.1 Caldifarciminota bacterium | reverse complement strand
GATGCGTTCTTTCCCGAAATCGACTGCACCGTGAAGGAGCCGTCCCTTGCCGAACACCTCACCCATCTGTCCAAGCGCTTCACCCAAAAGGGCTATCATCTGCACCTGATCGTTATTAGGTTCCACGTTAACGCTCGATAAAAGCATTCCGTCAATGGAGGTGAGCATTACGCCTGTTACCCCTTCCAGCTTGGCGATGCGCCCGGGCAGGGATGTATCTTTTTCATCCCTTTTGGCTTCTGTCTTTACAGGTTCTGGCGCGGTTTTCTTCTCAACCGGTTCTGGTTCGGTTTTCTGCGTGGGTGGGGTCTGCGTCTTCTCTGCAGGTTCCATCTTCTTTTCGGCAACAGAAGCGGGTTTTGCTTCAGGTTCAGCGGGTTTCTTTTCCGCTGCCGGGGCACCCTTGTCCTCCTTTTCGGAGGGTGTGCGTTTTTCCTTTTCTTTATCCTCGGGTTTTATCGACGCAGCCTTTAGCTCAGGATTCATTTTCTCGACTTCTGAAAACAGACGATCCAGAGGGAGGTTAATTGATCGCGTAGGCAGCACCGGCAATTCCTCCAGCCAATACTTACCACGTGGCCAGGAAAGGATGACCGATAATGCCTCTACACCCGACAGGTTGCGGCATGCGGCATTCCTTATTGTATCGTTGGCGCAGTGTAAGATACCCTCTTCCCCTTCGCCGGTTTGGATAAGCACCTCATAGGTGCCCGGCAGCTGACATATAAGCCTTATCAGACTGCGTAGTCTCTCGGTCGAGTTAAACTCGCCAAAGGTTTCCTGAAGCACCATAATCCAATAAACCTTAATGAGAATTGAGCATTTGTCAAGTAGATGAACAGTTTAGAAGCACTTGACATATCAAGTAAGATTAGTATACGTTTGAATAAAGAGGTTCAGTAATACAGCAACGAATTGATCAGGAGACTTGCATGAAACTTTCACCGGATGCGGCTCGAAGGATAGCCCTGAACCGTCAGCTTCTGGACGGACGAACCAGACTCAAGAAGGGCAAGGAAGGAGTTGCTGATGTCGCGGAGCACCTCGGGTACGTTCAGATAGATACGATAAACGTTGTAGCGCGCGCGCATCACCATACATTATGGACGCGCAGGTCTGACTACTCACCTGCAATGCTTGCAGAACTCCATTCTAAGGACAGACGGGTATTCGAGTACTGGGGGCATGGGGCGTCGTATTTGCCGACGAGTGATTATCGCTACTACGTTCCGATGATGCGGTCGTTTCCCGATGTCTGGGGCTCGTGGACGAGGAACCTATACGATAAGTACAAACATCTCTTTCCCGAAATCCTCGAACGCATCAGAAAAGAAGGCCCCCTGGGATCAGCGGATTTCAAATCCCCTGACGGAAAGAAGCGCGGCACGTGGTGGGACTGGAAGCCTGCAAAGACGGCTTTGGAGTTGCTGATGTGGATGGGGAAGCTGATGGTAGCTGACCGCAGGAACTTCCAGAGGATATACGACTTGACCGAACGGGTGCTTCCCACAGATATCGACACTTCCGAGCCAAGCCCTGAGGAAGTGGCACGGTTCCGCATCCGGAGGACCCTTAGAGCACAAGGGATAGCTACCGAACGCGAGATACTCGACTATCTGCACATAACGTCAGGTAAAAAGGTGCCCGACGCTTTGCTTGATCTTAGCGATTCAGGGGAAGTCCTAAAGGTCGAGATAGATACCCTTAAAGACGACTACTACGTCCTTGCCGATATTCTTGAACAGACCACCAGGCTCCGCAGACTCAAGCCAAAGCTCCATTTACTGTCACCTTTCGACAATCTCGTTATCAATCGTAAAAGGATAGAAAAGCTCTTTAACTTCACGTATACACTGGAGTGCTACACGCCTGCGGCAAAGCGTAAGTACGGATACTTTTCCTTGCCAATCCTGTGGGGCGAGGAGTTCCGAGGTCGTCTCGACCCCAAGGCCGACCGGAAGGAGAAGGTGCTGATCATCCGAAATATCGTGATGGAGGAAGGATTTGTCGACTATGACGGTTTTATTCCAACTTTAGCGGAGAAGCTCAAAACCTTTGCAGGTTTCAACGGGTGCGAGGGGATCGTGAT
>WJJO01000198.1 GCA_014729665.1 Caldifarciminota bacterium | reverse complement strand
GTTTGGGGCGAACCACGCTCGACTTTGGATATTGATATAACAATTCAAGCCAGGAAAGATGACACAAAAAAGCTGATCGAACATCTGAAAAAACTCTGTTACCCACGCGTAACCGATCCCGGTGAATTCGTTCGCGAAACCTCAGTGCTGCCTATGGTGACCGAGGATGAAGTACGTATCGACATCATCTTTGCTGGTCTACCTTTTGAACTTGAAGCAATAAGAAGGGCTGTTGACAGAGAAATTCGTGGAATCCCGGTCAGATTCATAACCCCTGAAGATCTTATTGTACACAAGATTATATCTGAAAGACAGAAGGACTGGAAGGACGTTCGGGGTATTGTTACCAGACAAAAGGGAAAGCTAGATATTAAATACCTCGACAAACATATAAAGGAACTTGCCGACATGCTTGAACGTCCGGAAATGTGGAATTCGTGGTTCAAGTGGAAGGAAGAGATTCTTTAAGGATATTTACATTGCACGGTGTAACCGCGTCTCTGTAAACTCTATGTTTTCTGTGTTGTAAAAGCCTACAGCGAAAGACTTAAATTTACATCTGATGCTTCCTCGAGTTCCTGTGCCGCATATCCCCTGTGCCTGAGCGCTGTGGCAAGTTCACGGGCGTACCCGTGGGTTGTCCATACACGCCTCGGATTAACCTTATCCACGTATCTGAGCAGTTCCCCGAAGTCGGCATGATCGCTTAGGGGAATCTGTATCCTTCGGCTTCCGTTTCGTGAAAGGGCCCAGCCTGTAACCATCGCGAAGCGCGGTTTAGCAAGCTTCAGGTGCCGCGCCTTCTGCGGCGGGATCACCAGTATACCGGGCACAACCTCCTCGTCCTCATAAAGGGTGTAGGTTCCGAGATCGATCCCGAACTCTTCGTAGACCTTGCTCATCTGGAACACGGTCTGCGAGACCGATACAGGCTGATCGAAATCTTTGAGAATGGACAATAACTCCTGGCTTTTGCCCAGCGAGTAGGCGAGGAATACCGGGGTTTTGGAAAGACGGCGGCAGTCGGCAATGAACTTATCTATCTGCCCGATGATTTTCTCGATACGCGGCCACTGGAAAAGATGGGTTCCGAACGTCGCCTCCACTATCAAATTCTCGGCATGGGGGATTTCTATAGGTGCACAGCTCGAAGGCCTGCGGAGCTTTATGTCCCCTGAGTATAAAAGACTCGTTCTGTTATCCTTCAAAAGAACCTGCGCCGAACCCAGGATATGACCGGATGGGTAAAGTGTAATCTTGACCCCGTCAAGGCCGTAGGGTTTGCCGTAGCTTAAACCTTTGCAGTCCTTGGTTCTGTAGCGTACCTCCAGGAGTCTTTTTGTCTCCGGTGACGCCAGGATTCTGCCCTTGCGGACGGTGTGGTCTGCGTGCGCGTGGGATACTATTACGGGTTCCCCGTTGCGGGCAGCCCGGTCGAGCATTATTGCCGTTCCTGAAAACTCCACGCGGCCTTCCGGGCAAACCTTCATTTCTAATTGTACGGTGTATTTGCGGTTAGGTCAAGGATTTTGAAGAGTCCCGAATCTCCAGAGTATCTTCAATAAACAACCTTGTATCCCTTTTCATAGAATGGCTACCTGTTCACTCAGGGTTCTATCTTTCAAGAAGGGATGCAATGAGTTATACGTTACAATATCCACTTTCTTACATAGAAGATCCTCGAAGATCCTCAAGCTCTATTTGCAAACCTGCAATGTCCAAAAGACTTGCTTCCTCAGGCAATTCGACAAGGATATCTATATCGCTTCCTTCCGTATTCTCACCCCTCGCAAACGAGCCGAATACGGCGGCTTTAGGAACCCCGTAGCGCTTGAGTACGGGAAGTATCTTTTTCTTAACCTCGCAGATAGTCTAGTCTCGAGGTTGTTGTTGTTGTCAAGGGCAAGTAGATGGATATCTTGATGTGATTTATTGCAGTAGCTGTCTTGACTTGTATTCGCTGAACCGTAGACTTAAACATGCTGCGGTTGTTACTGCTGTTCCTGGCAACCCTGGACGTAAGTCTTTCAACAGATACACTTAAGCAGGGTGAGATACTTTACGTATCAATAGGTTCAGAAGAACCCGGTCTGGTTTCGTTCTATTACCGGGGCGATCCTTATCACCTTCTGCCATTCAATGACAGGCTCGTTGCGATGATCGGGACGTCCTACCATACCAATCCGGGCCGCAAGGATGTCAGGGTTGTATTCAGGCAGGGCATGAGTGAGGAGGTTGTCGATACATTCGTACAGGTGGTCGATAAGAATTTCCGCAAATCGGTTATTACCCTGCCGCCGTCTAAACAGCGTACAATAGATGCATCTGAGAAGGAACGCAAGCAGAGGGAGTACGAGGAGGTAGTAGAAGTATTAAACGCTCGTTCCGGAACATACTACTCCCTTATCCCCGAGATGTTTCCTTGCGCGAGGAAGATTTCCGGTACCTACGGAGACGAACGATGGACTAACGGACGTAAGCTTTGGCACCATTCAGGTCTGGACATTGCAGTTGCCGAAGGAACCCCTATCCTTGCCCCGTGTGCAGGGGTAGTCGTGATGGCGCGTGATACTTTCATAAGGCAGGGCACCTTCGTTATCTTAGATCACGGGATGGGGCTGAAGAGCCTTTACTATCATATGATAGAGAAAAACGTGGAGAATGGAGATATTGTTAAGGCAGGGGATACCCTGGGATTCGCGGGCTCAACAGGCATAGCCACCGGACCTCATCTTCACATGGGGCTGTACGTTCACGGTGTGCCCGTCGACCCCCTGTTCTGGCTTGAAAGAAAGGAGCCGTTTTGACTTATAAAAAGAAGCGTCTTATAACGATTATCATCGCGGCTGGTGTATTTGGCGCGCTTAGCATCACCGGGATCGTTCTCGCATCCACAGGGGTTATGGGAAGGCTGGTTCGAGGTCCGCACGGAGAGATAACGGATACCCTGCCTCCACCGCCACCTCCGCGAACGGTAACCATAGCCGCTGTGGGCGACATCATGATGGGCACCGATTATCCTAACAACCGTGTCCCGCCCCAGGACGGCGCCTTGCTCTTCGCCGATGCGGCACCGATCCTGCGGGCTGCTGACATCGCCTTCGGCAACCTGGAGGGTCCGATAACCTCCTCCAGGGCATGCGCCAAGGACATATCACGCAAGCATACATTCGCCTTCCGGTCTCCGCCCAGACTTGCAAAGAATCTGGTAACGGCAGGTTTCGACGTTATGAGCCTTGCCAACAACCACTCAAGGGACTTCGGTTACGCAGGCATGGCCGACTGCAAACGTATTCTCGACAGTCTGGGTATAACCTATTCAAGCAAGGACGGCGAGGTAGCCGAGATGGAGGTCGACGGCCTGAAGGTCGGATTGATAGCACTTGCAACCGGTTCAGGACCGCGATCGATACTGAACATAGATATGGTCGAAAAGGAGGTCAAGGAGTTGGCTCCACTCTACGACGTATTGGTCGTAAGTTTCCACGGGGGAACCGAGGGCACAAAGGCACTTCATACCTACGACAAATTCGAGAACCTCTTTGGGGAACCCCGCGGTAACGTGGTTCAGTTCTCCCACCGGATGATAGATGCAGGTGCCGACGTGATAATCGGGCACGGTCCGCACGTCCCGAGAGGGATAGAGATTTACAAGGACAGATTGATTGCCTACAGCTTGGGCAACTACTGCACCTACCGGTGCATGCAGCTGGTTGCAGAGCTGGGGTACGCTCCGTTACTCGTGGTTGAGGTTGACTCTATAGGACGTTTCCTGCGCGGACAGATTCACTCGTTCACCCAGACACCTCCCGGAGGACCAAGGGCTGACTCCTTAGAGAAGGCATTCAACCTGATGAAGTCGTTGTCGATTGCCGACTTCGGACTGAGGGCTCCCTTGTTCTCAGAGAGCCTGAACTTCTATCCGCCTGCGGACTCGGGTTTGACCGAGGCCGAAATACAGGCGATAAGGGACTCGCTGGACGCCCTTGCGATGCTGGAACCCGACTCCACAGAACCCGATGTTTCAGAAGAGGTGGATTCATTTCTCACGGGGTTGTCGACTGAGGATTCATTAGAGGTGGATAGTTCGACTACGGAGGTTCCGACGGTTCCTGTGGAAGAATCTGCCGAAGACAGCACGGAAACACCGGCAGAGACACCGGATACAAGCGTCGAGACCGTCCCGGAAGAATCCGAAAAAGTGCCTGAGTCTGAACCTGTCGAGGAAGAACACGTTCCTGCCGAACAACCCGAACCTGACAGCTCCTGATTTGAACGATACCCGGAGTTGTATTACTGTGGTGGGCGGGGGGCTTGCAGGCTGTGAGGCCGCGCTGCAGATCGCAAAACAGGGCTTGAAAGTCAAACTCTACGAGATGCGGCCCGAGAGGACGACGCCTGCTCATACCACCGATAAACTAGCCGAGTTGATATGCTCGAACTCCCTCGGGTCAATGCGTTCAACCAGGGCGCTGGGATTACTGAAGGAGGAGCTCAGGATGCTTGGTTCGGTGCTTTTAGGGATCGCGGAGCAACACTCGATTCCTGCAGGTACCGGATTAACGGTAGACAGAAAGGTATTTGCAACTGAGGTTACCGGAAGGATAGAGGAGAATCCGCAGATAGAGCTTATCCGGAAGGAGGTTGCAGAAATCCCGGAGGGAATTACCGTATTGGCATCGGGACCGTTGACATCCGATGCGCTTTCAGAGAGTCTGGGTACCTTCTGCGGCATTGAATACCTGTATTTCTACGACGCTGTGGCACCTATCATATCGACCGACTCGCTGGATATGGCTAAACTGATAAAGGCTGCAAGATACGATTCGGGCGAGGCCGGTTTCCTCAATTCTTTCATGGATAAAGAACAGTATCTTGCATTCTATGAGGCACTCATTACAGCCGAGCGGCACGAACTCCACGATGCAGACGCGGATAAATTCTTCTTCGAGGGATGCCTTCCCGTGGAGGAGATTGCCAAACGCGGCGAACGTTCATTAGCATTCGGTCCTCTAAGGCCGGTTGGATTCAGGGACGCCGACGGTCGCAGACCCTACTCTGTAGTGCAGCTCAGGCCCGAAGACAGGTATCACAGTATGTATAATCTTGTCGGATTCCAGACAAATCTCCGCAACACCGAACAGGAACGTGTCTTCAGATTGATACCCGGATTGGAGAAGGCTGAATTCCTACGCTACGGACGTTTGCACCGCAACACCTATATAGAAGCTCCTGAGCTCATAGTACCCACATTGCAGTTTAAGAAAAGGAAAAACCTTCTGGTATGCGGTCAGCTTTCAGGGGGTGAGGGATACCTTTCGGCCATAGCTACCGGTCTGGTTGCCGGGATGAACGCCTTCCGGTTATGCAAGGGTTTAGAGCCGTTGATCCTTCCACTCGAAACCATGCTGGGTGCACTTCTCGAGAGGATGGCCGGGAAAGGTGAGTTCGCCTGCATGCAATCCAGATACTCACCCACCAAACCCATCCTTGCCCTCCTGCCACGGTTGGATAATCCCCCTAGGTCCAAAGAGGCGCGGCGTCAGGCCTACGCAGACCGAAGTTTTGCTAAACTTACTGAGTTCCTGACAGAACTGAATTGATCTCAGCGTCTGTGTTCCCAGATGAGTTCGTCCAGTCTCTTATCGTCGCTGCGGGGAGTATCGGCTGTTTCTGCAAACTCCCTTTGCACCTCAGCTGAAAACCCGTCGACTTCGTGCGCGCTGTTTCGACTGCAGATAGAATGACCGTGTCTGCGAAGGAAGGAAAGAAGCGACTCGTAGGTCTTATCCGAGGTGTAGCGTTCTAACGTATATCGGGCCACAAAGGTTCCGCATTCGGCACAGCGAACGTAAACCCTCACAGGCTTGCAGGGTTGTACCCTGACCAGGTTCTCAGTTTTATGGGAATGACATTTAGGACAATGCTCTACCCTGACTGAAAAATTCTCCATTAAGACTCCTTTACTTTCAACATTATATTAAACCCAGGCGCGGCCATATCAACAACCCGAAGAGCATGATTACCCCTAGTGCAATTACCGCAATTATCAACCCCGTACTGAACATATGTTTGACCTTAAGCTGTCCGGACCCGAACGCGATCGCATTCGGCGGTGTCGAAACCGGTAGCAGCATCGATGCGGATGCGGCAAGTGCAACCCCGATTACTAAGCTGTTTCCGCTTACGGCAAAACCCATGGCCAGGGGTACGATTAGTGCCGCAGAGGAGGTGTTGGATATGAAGTTGGTCAGCACCACCGTAATCAGGATAAATCCTATAAACAAAGCAACCGGGGGAAGGCCTTCCATCCCGAGCGAGGAAACCAGCCATGTGTCCAGACCCGAAGCGGATACCGCACTGCCCAGGGACAGACCGCCTCCCATGAGGATGAGAACGTCCCAACCCAGACTGCGGAAGTCCTTTCTTCCCAGAAGACCGAATGCGAAGAATACAAGGACGGGTACGAGAGCTACAATTGCGTCGGGTATCTTGTGCAGTCTGCCGGTGAGCCATCCCAGAATGGTCACGAGAAGTGTTCCAAGCACCAGCCACTCCTTCCAGCCCATCCTCTTGGTCTTGCGTTCGAGTGAAAATGTGAGTGTTTTCGTTTTAGGCTTGAACAACAGAAGTATCAGTACCCAGGTTAAAACAAGCAAGATGATTGCAGCGGGCAAGGCGAGTCCCATCCACTCCAGGAAGTTGACCGTGACACCTGCATCCCGCAGATTGGCGATGGCGATGGCATTGGGAGGTGTACCGATGGGGGTGGCCATCCCTCCGAGGTTTGCAGCAAAAGGAATGCCCAGAAGCATACCTATCTTCATGGGGTCATTTTTATCCATTGAACCTATCAGGGGCAGGGCTACCGCTATCATCAGAGCCGTTGCAGCCGTGTTCGACATCCACATCGAAAGAATCGCGGTTACACCCATGAAGCCTGCAAGTATCGCCCAGGGCCGTTTCCCGACCCTGCGCAGGATGGCCGAGGCCAGGACAGAATCAAGATCGTATTGTTCAAGTCCCCGAGCCAGCACGAAGCCGCCGAGGAATAGAAGGATTACCGGGGAGAAGAAGGGTTCAAGGAAGGCCTTGAAGTCCACCCCCTCTATGTGCTGGGGGACGAATATTGCGAGTAGTGCGGCTATAACGAATGACGTAACGTATAAGGGGATAGCCTCCGACATCCACAGTATCAGTGCAAGTACAAAAACACCCAGGGTGCGCTGGGCCGCCGTCTCCATACCCGGTATCGGTATAAAAGAGAGTGCGACGAAACCGGCCGCCGCAAGGGATGTGAAAAGAATCCTCACCCAGGTTTTCATCTCAACCTATACACCTCATTACGTCGTTGAAGAGTGTGAATCCTATGAGCGCCAGAAGAAGAACCAGGCCTACGTTCATAGCGATGGTCCACGCCTTCTTACCTAATCTGCGACGCGCGATCTTTTCGATAGAAAACATCAAGATACGTCCGCCGTCCAGTACCGGGATTGGGAACAGGTTTATGATCGCAAGAGAGATGGAGAGATAGGCCAAAAGCCCCAGTACAAGGTCAAAGCCCAGACGCCTGCTCTCGGAGGTCAGGGATGCGATGAGAATAAAGCTGCCAAGATTCCGGGGCGATTCCTTGCCCACGATGAGCCGGCCAAGCAGGATGAATATCTGGCCGGTTACCGAAGCGGTGCGAGCGAAAGGCATCCATAATACCTCGAGGAAGGTCATGGGTCGCATGGGTGTATGGGAGTAGACACCGATTCCGACCTTTTGTGAGCCTCCGGCTGTTTTAATCGTGGTGGGGGTGAGAGAGGCCTTAAGTGTTTCGGCCTGGTGAATCCAAGCCACCGTCAGGGGTGTTGAAGTGTCGGCATTGGCAACTTGCTCACTCAAATCAGTCCAGGATGTTATCTCTACGCCATCTATGGATATAATCCTGTCTCCCTTCTTGATGCCGGCCCTGGCGGCCGGGCCGCGTTTATTTACCCTTCCAATCTTATTGGAGTAGTTGTATTCTACCGCCACCGTATCGGCAGGGGGAAGCCTTAAGGTAACCTTCTGGCCGGGTCGGGCAACGGTGATATTCATCGTATCCGTCTGGTTACGGAGATGATTTTCGATTTGGTAAAAATGGGAAATCTTCTCTCCATCGATGCTTACGATACTATCTGCGGGTGAAAATCCTGCACGGTAGAAAACCGAGGTTTCAGGAAAGTTAATTACCGGCGGTCGATCCTCAACACCCCATCCTACACCGATTACGAAGTAGATAATTACGGCCAGTATAAAGTTGGCTATGACACCGGCACTGGTTACTATGGTCTTTCGTGAAAATGAGTAAGAAAAGAAACCGTCCGGGTCGTCGTAATCTTCACCCTTGAACTTGACGTAGCCGCCCAGGGGTATGATGGAGAGCTGGTAGGTGGTTTCTCCCCCGGCCTTCATCTTCCATTTGAAGATGGCGGGACCGAAGCCTATGGAGAACTTGTCTACCGGTATTTTGGCTAGTTTGGCCGCCAACAGATGACCGAATTCGTGGAATCCGATAAGGATTAGTAACAAAACTACGAATAGCAGTATGTCCAAAGCTTTTGATAGAATTTCTTCCATCACACTCCTTGTTTTATGAATTCATAAGCAAAGCGCTCGGCTTCGCGGATTTGGGGGATAGTAGGTTTTGAAATAAAAGAATGCGCCTCGATTGCAGAAGCCACCATCTCGCCGATTCGCTCAAAACTCAGTTTTCCCGAGAGGAATTGTCCGACGGCCTCGTAATCCGCCGCCTGAAGAACCGCCGGTGCGGTCCCGCCCTTCCGAAGCGTCTGATAGGCCAACCGGAGACAGGGAAAACGCTCGAAGTCGGGTCGTGAGAATTCCAGACTGCCTATTTTTGTTAAATCCAAGTTTTGAACAACATCGGTTCCCCGCTCAGGGTAAAGAAGGGCGTAGGCTATGGGAAGCCTCATGTCGGGAAAGGCAAGCTGAGCAAGGACAGATGCGTCTTTGAACTCGACCAGTGAATGAATCACGGAATGAGGGTGTACTACAACATCAATCATATCAGGGGATGCACCGAAAAGGAAATGCGCCTCGATAACCTCGAATCCCTTATTCATAAGGGTCGCGGAATCAACCGTTATCCTTGATCCCATGTTCCATGTGGGATGAGCAAGTACGTCTGAGGGTGCGGCGCCGCGGTAGTCTTTATCTAAGAAAGGCCCCCCGGATGCCGTAAGGATCAACCTTTTTACGGTCTTGAAATCACGCCCTTCCAGACATTGATGCAGGGCGTTGTGTTCGGAATCAACAGGTAGTATTTCACCGTTACCTTCCCGCAGGGCCTCCGTAACAAATTGCCCGAAACCTACCAGTATCTCCTTGGTCGCCAGGGCAACCCTCTTCCCGCCGTGAAGTGCTGAAAGAACCGCATCGAGGGCAACCGTGCCTGTCATGGCTACCACCAATATGTCAAAGGAAGAGGAGGATGCAAGTTCTGCAAGACCCGAAGGTCCGCATATTATCTCAGTTTCAGAAACCTGTTTCAGTTTTGTGCAGCTTTCTGCATTAAGGAGCACCGCCCGGTCAGGCAAGAATTGTTGTATCTGTTCACCCAGAAGCTCGAAGTTTTTGTTTGCGGCAAGCGCTGTGACGTTCAGCCTTTTATCATAAGCACGAATCACATCCAGTGTCATCTTCCCGATAGTGCCGGTTGAACCGAGTACCGCGATATTTTTCACAACAGATGCTCAGGTTCCCGCCGTCAGGAGCTTTTCAGCCAATTCAAGGTCCTGGGGAAACGTAATCTTTATGTTTTCTTCCCTTCCGGTTAATATATGAATGCCGAAACCCATACGTTCAACATAACTTGCCTCGTCGGTGCCAACGAATCCTTCTTCCTCGGCGCGCCTCAGGGCCTCCTTAAGTATGGGCAGGGGATAAAACTGAGGTGTTTGTGCCCGGTAAAGGCCGTCTCTGGATACGGTTTCTATAAGCATACCCTTCTCGATACGTTTAAGTGTATCTGTTACCTCAAGGGCGTATATTGCGGAGCCTTCTTTATCCAGAGTATAAAATCCCTCGGTTATGTCCTCCGACCGTACGAAAGGTCGTGCACCGTCATGGACTGCCACGCGGCCTTCATGAGGAAGGACCTTCAATCCTGCCTTCAATGAATCAACCCTTTCGGCTCCACCCGGGACAATCGCTTCTACCTTTTCTATTTCCCTCATCTTAATCTGATGCTCAAAGAATTCTACACCCGGTTCATCTACAACCAAAACAATTAAATCAATCTCAGGACATTGCTCGAAGGCAAGAATACTCCACAAGGCAAGGGGATGTCCGCCGAGTATGGCCTGTTGTTTGGGCGCCCCGAATCTTTCACCACGGCCTGCGGCCAGAATCAATCCAAACCTCACCATACGCTCCCTTTTTCCTTGCCGGAAAAAAGATCGCAAAAATTTACCGACATATATAGAGTCTGAAGAAACATTTTCATCTCCTAAGCCTTGGATGATATCCGGTTGAGAACATTCTTCTTTGCATGCGGCGTCTTAAATACCGAGACGAAGTCGATTAACTCGCATCGGGTGCATTCCAGGCATCGGATACATGCAGTGCTCTGGGGGTTAAGGTAGGGTCTTATCCCCATCGGGCACACCCGGTAGCAAAGATCGCACCGGTTGCAGTTCGCGGTGTCCACGCGAAGTCGATAAAGGCTGACCGGATTCCCCAAAGAGAAGACGGCGCCCAGCGCGCAGATACGACAGAAGGGTCTCTTGGTGAATATCGAAAGGACAAGGGTTACGGCCAGGATAGCAAGCTTGGTCGTGAAAAGCCAACCTATCCTTTCAGCCGGATTCCCCTGGGTATTGAAAAGTACCTGGGGCAGACCGGCACCAAGGATACCGGCAGGACATATCTTGCAGAACCAGACGTCGCCGACGATATAAACGATTACTACCGCTACACCGGCAAGAAACAGGTACTTCAGATAATGTGTCCACTGCGGCAGGGGAAACTTAACAGTTTTAATCTTGTATAAAAGGTCCTGAAGCCACCCGAACGGACACAGCATCCCGCAAGGCAATCGTCCAACCACAGCGGAAATTGCCAACATTGAACCTGCTGCAAAATACGGTATGGACCTGGTCTGAATGTGATGCTGAATAGAGCCCATTGGGCAGGCTCCGGTTGAACCCAGGCAAGAGTAACAGTTAAGACCGGGTACACAGAAGGCCTTTGTGCCAAGGCTTTCAGGAGTGCCGTTGACCAGTCTGTTAACGGCCTCAACTACCTTCGTGAACCATGCCTTGGTCTCTAAACCGAACTTCCTGGAGACCATATCGAAAATGTTGGGTATGTTGAGATTCATCGCCAGCCAGGCAAAGAACTGTACTATCCAGCGTTTCATAAACAGAAATCCATCTTTAACCGATCCCTATACATGACTCGCACAGGGTGGTTGCGTTTCTCAGGATGTCCCTCAGTTGAGAACCGTCTTTATGCATAATTCCAACGATACAGGCCGCCACCATCAACAGGGCAACGGGCAGCCATATCCATTTACGTATGATGCGCTTCACCCTTAAGATTACGTGGAAACCGTAGTTTTGTCAACACATCCCGACAGTTCACGGCTTACGGCTATCAGTAAATAGATAAAAAACACAGGGATTACGGGGAAAGAACAAGGGGACGGTAATGAAAACGGGGATAATCGACCGTTATTTGATAGGTTTGTGTGTACCGGGCCACACACGATACGCCCTTCGGATTCGAATATGATAAGATAAGTAGTTTTGCTAACTTAAATCTTATTTCCCAGGGTTGGTGAAATTAGTTATTGAAGGTTGTGGTATCGGTTTCCTCGAATGGAACCAGAAGCATTGCCCTGCGCTGACGGAAGGTTTGACCTGCCCACTGCTCTTTGTAAGCCCGGACAGCCATGGGGTCGGCCTCGGGGCTGCCCGAGGTTGTTTTTACCGTTACACTTTCGAGTTGTCCCATGGAATCGACCACTACCTTGAGTGTTCCCGGGGTCGGAGAGAACGGAGTCTGGTAGCGCATTGATTCAGCAAGGATAGGGGCCTCCCCGGCGACGTTCTTAGCGGTTTTTCCGAACAATCTACCACTTCCGCGATCCTCAAG
>WJJO01000197.1 GCA_014729665.1 Caldifarciminota bacterium | reverse complement strand
TTTAATCCGATGTAGTACTCATCTATGTTTTCGGCTGCCGGATCGAGCATCTCCTGGGCGATGTCGAAGGAACGTATGAAAATATCCTTTTCGGATGCGGGAACTGTGCGCCCCTCTATTATGAAAACCTTGGGAGGGAAGTTTCCAGTGGCTATTGTATAACCCGCACGCTTCATGGATGTGGTATCGAAAACACGAACTATGAAGTTGCGGCCCGCCGCACCTTGATAACCGGTTATTATACCCCATTTACCTTCTCCCATGAGATCATAGGCGATAACCGGACTTCCTGCATCTATTGAGGCGGTGATTTCCCTGCGGATAGAATCCTGATTCGACCAGTCTTCGGCAAGCTCGTAGTATGCGTATTCGTAACCGGCAGCATCCAATGCAACAAGATCTGTTCGGTATCCATGATCTGCCAATACAGCCGAACGCTCCCAGCTGTAATGCATCTGGAAACGAAACGCAGCCCCTGAGATACCCATCAATTTGGTGTAGTCCAGTTCGTCACCCAGGAAGTTGGCTACGCGGGAAAGGGAGAGGATAAAGGTGTTATTTTTTTCCACCTCATCTTCTCTATACGCTATACCGTCGAGTATTTCCGCATCGGGATCAAACTCCAGCTCCGGAAGTCTCTGTTCGACCAGGATTCCCATACCGCCCGGAGAAAACATCAGGCTGAATACCTCCTCGCCGCGAACAACTATGACCTCAGCCGAATCTTCGGCATCCTCGATAGCTTCCTTGAGATCCTTGCGGGATTGAACTATCCTTCCGCCGTAGGATTGGATGACGTCGCCCTCGGTCAGTCCCAGCAGGCTGGCCTGTGTTCCTGCTACAACACCGGTGACAGCAAGAAACGGCTCCTTATCCTCCTGATCGGCAGCCCCGCGACGCTGGGCAAAAGCTGTGACGCAAAGACCCAAAAACAGGGCCGTAACCATTACCTTTTTTACTTGATTCACGATGCCTCCTTGAATACTAATTTATTCCTTTTTACAAACTCCCTACGACCATCCCGCTTTTACTCATAATCTACAACCCATAGTCTACGCGAAATTACAAAACATGCAAGTCCATTCGACTGTTTATGCTTTTCCCTTCCCCAGGATATCAAGCGACTAATCTTTGGTGAAATTCCCGTACCCTAATCCACTGATCTTATTAACTTCATCGCAAAGCGAACACAGATTTCCTGCGAGATATATTTCGGCAAGTTCATTATTTGCGCAACTTACCACTCGGACTTTTTTCACTCTGTGTCTCGGAGCCTCTGTGGTTACTTTTAAGCTTACTTTAGTCGCCGTTTCGCGTCCGACTACCTCCTTAGATGAATGGGAACCGAAAACCTTATTACCTCGGTCGGTATCCATGCCTCGAAGTTCATCGAAGTTTTATACATGGTACTGTCGGGAAACCCAGGCAAGGGATGCAGCTTGATTACTATCTCCTCACCTGCAGATATCACCGGTTTTGAAAGCTCAACCTCGCCCAGAACCTCCGGCACTTCGAGGAGATTAAGGTTATAGGTGGTCTCAGAGGTATTCTTCAGTTTGAGGACAATCTCTGAAGGCGGTGTGCCTGCTTTTTCAAAAAGGAGATATTCGGGATCGACCTCGAAGGGTATCAGGTCATAACCGCCGAACAGTTTTACGGTTACGTTAAACATGAGTAATGAATCGTTTAGCGCGTTAGATGGTATATAGGCCCACTTGACGCAGTTCCCGAAGAAACCTCGAGTATCGTAGGTAAAATCGAAAGAGGTGCTGTCTCCCGGATTCAACTTCGTCTTTTCGAGATTGGTTGCCGAGCAGCCGCAGAACGTTCTGACCTTACCGAGGTTCAACGGCTCGTCACCGGTGTTGTATATCCAGAAGGTGTGGCGATAACTTTCACCTTCCAGACAGTAACCGAAATCGTAACTTCTTTCCGAGACCTCAATATGAGGTGCGTTGATTAAAATTATCGATAAAAGGAATCCTGTCATTTTTCACTCCTGATCATGGTTTGTTATCCCGGCTTTTTTCCCTAATAAGGAAACCCAGCCATACAAGCGAGAAGGCTGAAATGATTCCTCCGGTACCCAAGAGTACCGCCTGATAACTCAGTATATCGGCCAGATGACCTCCAACAAAGGCAATTATCAGGAAAGGAACGCTGTTTATGAGTTCCTTATTGGAAAAGACCCGTCCCCTGATATCGGCCGGTACCTTGTTGTGAAGTATCGTATCGTGGGCAACGCCTATGACGCCGAACACTAATCCTGCAACCATCATAAGCGCTCTCATCACCCAGATATTTATGAAAAGAACACCTACTCCGAAACTGATACCTATGAGTAGATACCCTCCCACGATGAAGTATCTCCGGTCAATGCCCTTACCCACCAGGCCAACCAGAACCGAACCCAGAAGCATTCCTATTGCGGCTATAGCTCCCATCTCCACCACACCCTCGGTACCCATGTTCAATGTCTGCTGAATAACAGGTATTATTACCGAGTAGGCTACCGCCGAGATTGAGAACATAACGAACAATGATATTACAACGAACACCATCATCCGGTTACTGCTCATGGTTTTGATCCCCTGCCAGGTATCGGATAATGTCTTCTTGAACTTGTCCTTTGCCTGATCGATTACCTGGGTCGTGGATTCCCTTTTCTTTTCACCCAGACTCATAAAAAGAATCAAGAGGAATGACAGGCCGTAGGTGGCGGCATCGATATAGATAGCAAGTTCCCAGCCATGATACTTTATTACGAACCATCCGGCAACGGCACCCGCAATCATGCCGACCCTGAGCATTGCCGTACTTATGGAGTTGCCCTGAAGAAGCTTGTCTTTATCCACAACCATGGGGATTATGGTCATTCGGGCAGCGTTAAAAAGAAGGGTAAAGGTTGAAATAAGGAAGATTATTCCAAAGCAAGACCAGATACTTCCGGTCAAGGCAACCAGAATCGGTATGGCAAGTACGAGTAACGCACGTGCAGCATCGGCTACCAGTACGGTCGTCTTTTTAGACCATCGGTCTATCAGAACGCCTGCAATAATACCGAAAAGGATAGGCGGTGTAGTGTTAAACAAGGCGCTGTTGCCGAAGATACCGAAACTGCCCGGATTCAACTTCTCTATAAGTTCGAGCAGGGCAAGTAAGGTAAACTGATCACCGAACCGGGAGACCATGGTGGCTGCCGATAAAAGGGCCATATTCTTCTTTTTCGCAACACCCCAGTATTCGGAAAAGCCTATTCGCATAACAACCTCCTTGCATCCTCTACGTCTTCGTGAACCTGTTTCTTCAATTCCTCCAGGGATGAAAACCTTATCTCCGGACGCAGCCTTTCGACGAATGAAACCCGCGGTTCTTCCGATTCGTCCGGGGGCTTATCCAGAAGATGTACCTCTATCTTATGCGCGGAGTCTGCAAAGGTCGGAGAAGAACCGATGTAGCATACACCGGGGTGTGCTTGCTTCGAGTAGCGTACAGCGTAGATGCCGTCCGGTGGCACGAGCTTGTGTATATCGGAAGGCTCGATGTTGACGGTGGGTGTATTGAGAAGCGCTCCGGCTCGGCCAAGGCCTTTGGTGATGCTTCCCGAAAGCGAATACTCGTAGCCCAGAAGGTGGTTTGCCCGGCCTATGTGCCCGAGGAGGAGGAGTTCGCGGATACGAGTGGCGCTTATCACCTCGCCCTCGAATCGCTCCTTGGGCATGCTCATGAC
>WJJO01000196.1 GCA_014729665.1 Caldifarciminota bacterium | reverse complement strand
CCCCAGTCTTCCTCCCAATAGAAACGATAGTTTTCAGCCTCACCTATGGACATGTAGGCAAGCAGTATTGCTTTGGATTCCTGCTTAAGTTCTGCAATTTCTTCCGGCGTGTATGGACCACCCTCATCCTCGTAATCCATCACGATAAGATCGAATCCGAGACGCGACAAGGAGTCCAGGAACTGCGACCTTGTTATCGATTCCTGGTGCTGGAGGATGTAGATAAAATCGGTAACACTGTCAAGGGCTAAAGGATAGTTGTTTACCTCAGGTTCGTATCCCGGGTTTACGGTCATGTGTGAAAGCTCCCGAACCGCGCAGTAGGGGACGAACCCGTTTTCCGATGATCTGGCGTACGTATCGTTAATCCTGGGGATTATCTCAGAGGTAAAAGCCGGAATTTCCGGATCGTTGAAAGGATAGTCGACCGTGAGAACCAGCTTGCCTGCGTCTGTAAAACTTTTCAGGTTATCCTCCAGTTCCGCAGTAACATCGGCAGGCGTTTTTTGACCGTCCCCGTCATATCCGTAGTAGATATCCTCTTGACCTATACCGTCAACCGCATCCAGATAGCCTGATATACTCGAGAGCTCGGAGGCGTTCTGGGGGAATACTAAAAAAGTCGAATCAACTGCCTTTGCATAGTCCGATATCTCAGATACGAAGTTGACCATCTCCTGGCGGAAGTCGAGGTCGAGAAGATCGTTACTGCAACCGGTCGATGCAATGAAGATAAGGGGAAGCATCAGATACAATCTGTAAAATTGTGTGTTACGGCAAGTCATGTTAAGCTTCCATCAAATCGATTTAATGGACAATAAGTACCGGACAGTTAGATTTCTCAAGTACCCTCATCGAGGTCGAGCCGAGTGCCTTGCGTTCGGTAACGTCAAGACCGCGTGAACCGACGATTATGAGATCAAATCCTTCTTCTGCAGTCCTGAGGATACCCTCTTCGGCCTTTTCGTCGAACAGAAGCCTGGTCTGCGGTTCGATGCCGGAACCGGTAAATAAATGAGAAGCGGTATTCAGGATTCTTCGACCGTCTTCACGCAGTGCATCCCTTATCTCGGGCCTGAGGTCGTCGTCGTACATCGAAGGCACGTATGCGGCGTAGATTAGCGTAATTTCCGCCTCGAAACGGACTGCAATCTCTTTACCCGCCTTTACAGCCCTCATCGCATTTTCGGAGCCGTCCGTCGCTACTAATATTTTCTTAAACATCTCAATCCTCCTTATCTACCAACCAAAGAGCCTTAGGTTTCCACCGTTTATATATTGCAATTCGATTCATGCGATCTTTTTGGCGCGGGAACCGCGGCAAAAAGGAGCACTATTTAATTGCAGCAGGGACAGGAGTATTAACGCTCCGGTAATTATTCTTGCAACCTTCATCTTCCTCATGCTACTCGAATATTAGTAAAAATCAACTTTCGGATTTCTTTGTGTCCTTTGTGGTGACTTTCGGTTATTTTGAGATTAAAGGTTATTCCCAGTCTTCCTTCTTTGCAAGAACTAGCCTGTCCCTTCCGCTATCCTTAGCCCTGTAAAGAGCTGCGTCAGCGGCCCTTATCAACTCCTCGCGTGTCTTGAAGTCTGAGGGATAGAATGCGCCTCCGACCGATGCAGTAACCTTTATGGTACCTTCTTTAATGTGAACCTCTGCACGCCGGATGCCTGCGAGTATCTCTTCGCCCCTGCCGAGCATCTGCTGACTCATTATATCCGGCACGATTAATGCAAACTCCTCGCCGCCGTAGCGGGCGGCAATCCCCTTGTCCTTTATCACCTCGCCTATCTTAGCCAGGACCATGTCGCCTACGGGATGTCCGTAGGTATCGTTGACCTTCTTGAAATGGTCGATATCCACGATGAAGAGTGCAAGTGTTGCAGATTCGGCAAGATGCCTTTCCAATTCCTCCTGGAAGGAGCGGTGGTTGAGCAATCCTGTTAATCCATCCAGCCTTGCGAGCCGGGAGAGTTCCTCCTGATAGCGAACCCTCAGGAACGCGGCCGAAAGAAGGGTTGCGGCAAAGCCCAGGATTTTTCCCTCGCGTTCACTGTAGGCGTCTACCTGTTCCTTTTCCAGCCAGAGTACACCGTGGGTTTTATCATCTTCTGCAAAGCCTATCCCGAAGAACGTGCAGTTGCCTGGGGATTTTTCTCCGGGGCCCATGCGGTAAAGTCCCGGCTTCGTCATGTCTCGCTGTTTCAGGAAACCTGAGTGTTTGGTTGTCATTGCAACCAAACTTCTGTCACGCTCGAATCTGAAACCTTTATTGAAGTCTTCTCCACCCTCGTATCGGAGAACCTCGGGCTTACCCTCATCCGGGATACGTGCAAAGCCTATTGCGTCGGGAGCAAACAGTTCACGAACAAGTTCGAAACTTCTTGATATCAATTCCTCACGCGATATCCCGGTCAACAGATTTTCGGCCAGTTCGTAAAGACCTGAAAACCTCATTGCTTCCCGGTGACGTTCTTCGTATGCGGCGGCAAGCTCGATATCTGCCGCTATCAAAGCAGAGACCTGTATTAAGAATCCCTGCTCAAACTCGGTGAGACGCCTTTTAGCGTCGGCAACGAGTATTCCGTAGCTGGTGCCCGTACTCTCAACGGGTGCTGATGCAAGGGAGGTTACGTCAACCGGAGCCTGGTAATAACCTAACCTGTCGGCATCCTTTCCGAGGTCTGTAAGAAGAGCCGGTTTTTTTTCTCTTGCCAGGTAGCCGACCAGGCCTTCTCCCAATGTAAGGGCGGTGTATTTATTTACCTTTTCTTCTTTCGAACATATTGCCACCTGCTGAAGGATTTTTTTGCCCGATGCTAAAAAAAGCACTACGGTGTTGACCTCAAGGGTTGCAAATGTGAACTCAACGAATCTGCGGTAAAGGGTCTCTGCATCTATCGAGTAACGTTCCTCCTTTAACGCCTTAAGCCTTTCGGAGCGTGATGAGTTCAAGGGGTCAAGCCAGAAGTACTTTGCCCTTTCACGTTCGAGATCGTCTGTAAGGGACTTGCTTCGTTTTTTCTCCCTGCGCAGGAACAGATAACAGATGACGGTAAATGCGGAAAATGCCGCAAGGCTTCCGTAGGGGAATGAAGCATCGGAAAGATGAAAAAAGGCCGAACCTGCCTCCAGGATAAGTATCGCACCCGCGGCCGAAAAGTAACGGAGCGTGCTCGTTCTGAGTCCTTCGACGAAGAGGATGAAGAAGTAGAAGAAGAATAGTTGTGACGATGCCCCGCCTGTTAACTGAACCGCGGTATTGGTTAAGGCTATGGCGAATACGTAAAGCCACAGGTTGCGGGATATTATCAGTATAAGAGCGGCTACGACAGGGGCGGCGATGAGATAAAGGGGATTTAGTGTTAGATACAGTCTCCCGGTGAAGGAAAAGAAGGCGTAGGCCAGGAAGGGCAGATAGAAGAGGAGTCTGAGGATGCTGCGTCCGCGCATCAGGCTTTATCCTTCAGGCAGACTGAAGAAGCTTTTTTTACGGCCGATACGTTTCATCAAAAAGCCTCATCGGGAAAATGGATTTTAGTGTGCTACGGGTGTTACCAGTGGGCAAAGTGGCGTACTCCTGTGAAGACCATTGCTATATCCAACTCGTCCGCCGCGGCGATTACCTCCTCGTCGCGCATGGCTCCTCCGGGCTGGATTACTGCGGTAACGCCCGAGCCCTTAAGAGTCTTTATGGAATCTGCGAAAGGAAACAGACCGTCCGATGCGCAGGCCCTTACTCCGTCGTAGTCCTGCTCAGCGGCCAAGTTTAACGCCCTTGTTGCAGAATCCACCCTGTTCGGCAGTCCGCCTCCAATACCCAGGCTAACGTCCTTTCCTGTTATTACCACGGAGTTGGACCGTGTATGCTTGGTTACCTTCCAGGCAAAGAGAAGGACTTGTTTTTCCTCGTCGGTAGGTGAGCGATTGGTGACAACCTTCCAGGAGTCGGGTCGTTCCATATGGTAGTCCCTGTCCTGGACAAGAACTCCGCCCAGGGTCGAACGTATCGTTTTAGCCGGCATCTTACCCGAGTACTGAACGAGACGAAGCTTCTTCTTCTTTGCGAACAGGGACATAAGGGATTCGGGGATCTCCGGGGCGGCCAGGACCTCGACGAACTTTCCCTTAAGAAAGGCGACTATCTCCTGGGTGAGGGGACGGTTCAGTGCTATAACCCCTCCCCACGCGGATTTTGAATCGGCGTTGTAGGCACGAGTAAAGGTTTTCGAATAATCCTTATCGTCATTCTGCTCGGCCACACCGCATGGATTGGCATGTTTCATGACGGCTACAGCCGGGTTTTCGAACTCCCCAACCGTAAGGATCGCGGCCTCGAGGTCCATGAGGTTATTGTAAGATAAAGGGTGGTCGAGAAGCTCAGAAAATTGGAATTCGGCAATAGGGAACCGATAGTATCTACCATTCTGGTGCGGGTTTTCGCCGTACTTCAGCTCAATAGGTTCGACTGCATAAAGGCCCACAGCCCATGGGGTGGTCGCTATCCCCTCCGAGGCGGGTTCAGAGAGGTAAGAGGTGACCGCGGCGTCGTATATCGCCGTCCGCTGAAAAGCGGCACGAGCAAACCGTTCCCTCATCCCTCCGGATATCTCGTCGGCCGATTCCAACTCCCGTATTAATTCAGGATATTGATCGGGGGATGAAACGACGGTTACGTATTCAAAGTTCTTTGCCGCACCTCGAAGCAAGGTTACCCCGCCTATATCGATGAATTCTATCATCCGGGGAAGGCTCAGACCTTCGGCCATCTTTTCCTCGAACGGATAAAGGTTTACCACGACAATCTGAATATCTGCAGGTCTGCCTAATATGTCTGTATAAAGCTTGGTGTGTAGGGTTTTAACCCTTCCGTCAGATGTTTCTGTAAAGCCGGTGTAATCGGAAATCTCTATGACGCTTATACCGGCGCGCTTGAGAAAAGCGGCGGTTCCCGAGGTGCCGAGTATCTCGTAGTCAGCCTTCACAAGGGCGCGAGCCAGTTCTTCTAGCCCGTTTTTATCCGACACCGATATGAGAGCTTTTTTCATGTTACGCTCCGTATTTTTTCAACCTTTTTGCATGAGCCAGCAGCAGGGACATGACCTCGAGGCTGTAGAGTTGTCCAAGTACTCCACGGGCACATATCCTTTCTGAAAACCCGGGCCTGCCTTCGGTGAGGGCAGTTCCAGGTGCGTGAAGAAGGAAGGGATTGGGATGCCAGGAGTGAGATGCAAGAAGCGCAGGTGTCGAATGATCGCCTGTGACCACCAGAACGTCAAACCCCATCTCCATAAGCTCAGGCAGGATTGCAGAATCGAACTCGGCAATGAGTTTAACCTTTTTGTCGAAATCACCGTCTTCACCCGCCGCGTCGGTTTCCTTAAAGTGAAGGTAGAAGAAATTGTAATTATCCAGGTTATTTTTTAATGTTTGAAGCTCGTCCTCCCAGGTTGAACCCGTTTCAAGAACATTCATCCCGACCAGTTTGGACAGTCCCTTATACATAGGGTAGGTTGCGATTGCGGCTGCATTTAGTTCGTATAGTTCTGGAAAGGGGATAAGGTCGGGTAAGGAGGCAAATCCCCTTAATAGTATGGTATTGGCCCTATCTTCGTCTTCGAGCACCTCCTGGGCCTGCAGTACGAAACGGTTTACAATCCGGGCGGTTTTCCCTGCATCTTCGGCCAGGGCCTTTATTACGAGAGGAGATTTACCTGCAATTTGAGGATCGGATTCGGTCAGTTCATGGCTGAGTCCTTCTCCCTCGAATACCACTACAAACCGGTGCTGCTTGACCGTGCGTATATGAATTTTCACCTCCTCGATTTCATCGATTGCATCCGTAAGCTTTCTGCATAACCGTTCGTTTTCTTCGGTAGGTATCCTTCCGGCACGGCGGTCTGTAATTACGCCTTCCTCAATTCTTGCGAAATTGCCCCTGGCCGCAACGTCACCCCTCTTGAGTTCATAGCCTATCCCTAAAGCCGCCAGGACGCCCCTTCCGATATTGTTTTCTAAAGGGTCATAGCCGAAAAGGGCAAGGTGTGCAGGTCCGGAGCCGGGTGTGATACCTATATCGACCGCGGTGGTCAGGCCGAGGGAGCTTTGGGCTGCCAGCTTATCCAGGTTGGGTGTATCGGCTGTCTCGAGTTCGGTCTTTCCGTCCTTTTCCAGACCGCCCAGGCCGTCCAGCACAATCAGGAGAATCTTTGATTCGTTCGGGATATGTAACTCATTAAACATCTCGGTTGGGCCTCCATTTGGAAGTTCTTTGGTTGCTTATTATAGAGGGAAATACGGGTGAGTCAACTTATTTTATCTAGATAATGTTATTACTCCTTGATAATTTTTTTTGAGCGTTTGCGTTCGCCCCGCTTGCCCACATACTGCATCTTTACCCGACCGCATTTCGGGCATATCCATTTTCGCTTCTTGTGAAAGGAACGCTTCTCTTCCCTCATCCCGATTTTACACCGGGGACAGAGCATTACTCAAGCAAGTTTATATCTTCTGCTGTACCGACAGGTTTTACCTCAACGCCGCTCATTCCGCGCCTGGCCAGACCTGCAAGCACCTTACCTGAGCCGATTTCGTATATCTCGGTAACACCTAAGGATGACAGACTGCCCATTGTTCGCGTCCACCGCACGGGTGATATAAGTTGTCTTGCAAGCATCTCCTTAATTACCGCAGGGTCCTGAGTGGGTTCGCCGGAGACGTTGGGGATGACCTTGGCTTTCGGTTTCCGGAACTCGAATTCGTCAAGATACGCTGAGAACTCGTCGGCAGCCTTCTGCATGAACGGCGTGTGAAAGGCTCCCGAAACGGCCAGGGGAATCGCACGCCTGGCATTAGCTTCCTTTGCCTTTCGGGTCGCCTTCTCGATACCTTCAGGTGAACCTGAAATCACAACCTGTCCCGGGGAGTTGAAGTTTGCGGGCCATACATCGTCAACCTCCTCGCATATGGTAAGCACCGTATCGTCGTCCAGACCTATGATAGCGGCCATGGTTCCCTGTTGCATCCGGGACATCAGTGCGCCTCGCTTTGATACGAGCTTCATTCCGTCCTCCGGAGAGAAAACACCCGCAGCGGTAAGTGCGGAGAACTCGCCGAGGCTGTGACCGGCATATACGTCGGCTGTCAAACCCTTGTCTGAAATCAGCATGAAAGCTGCAATAGAATGGGTATACAGGGCAGGCTGGGTTATCTGGGTTTGTTTTAACTCATCCTCAGGGCCTTCGAACATTGCTCTTTTTATCTCAAGATCACTGGCCTCGTCGGCATTATCGAAGATATGTGCAATGTCTGGATAAGAATCGTAGATATCCCTTCCCATTCCGATCTTTTGTGAACCCTGTCCCGGGAACAGAAACGCTCGAGCCATCAGTCCTCCATGTTATGCACTGGTTTTCAGTTCGGCGAGTTCCTTTGCAATACGGCGACGTTCGGCAAGGCTTATACGGTCGATTATTAATACACCGTTCAGGTGATCTATCTCATGCTGAACTATGCGTGCCGGAAGGCCCTCGAGGTCGACTGCAACCGGATTTCCTTCGATATCCCGGGCGGTCAACCTTACCTTGAGATAACGCGGGACCTCGACCCAGATACCCGGAATGGAAAGGCAGCCTTCCTCGGTTTTTTCGGTTTCATCGGTAAGTGGAAGGAGGTTTGGATTGAAAAAGGCTCTAACCTCGTCTTCCCGGGCAAGTTGTGCAATAAAGAAGCTCTTGGGGATACCTATTTGATTCGCGGCCAATCCGACACCTTTTGCTTCACACATCGTCTTCTTCATCTCCTCGATTAGTTTCTTGACTTCACCTGTAATCCCTGCTACCGGTTCAGCCTTTTGTCTCAGAACAGGTTCGCCGTAAGTCTTTATACTCATAGGATTTAATTATAAGATTCTGATTGCTTGTGTCAAGGAGAAACGTATATTAGAAGATTGGAACTCTCTTCGTTCGTTCTCCTGCGGTAGCCCCCCGCATTCATTCTTCCTTCATTAACGATTTAAGATTAGAAGAAAACATGTAGAGGCTAACAGTCGTAAGTATCTAGGGGAAAGAAGAAAGGTTATTTTGTTACAGGGTGTTACGGGTTAAGGTATCAGTACAGCTCCGCCCTGAATCCGGCTTTCTTTCATCATTCGTAATACTTCGTTGGCATCCTCGAGCGGAAATTCCGTAACCTGGGTCTTGATTGGTATCTTTCCCGCGTAGTCGAGAAGCTCCCTTACGTCCTGGTGGGTGCTGTTTGCAACGGAGCGTACGGTACGCTCTTCGTAAAGAATCTCGTACGGGAACGAAGGGATATCCGTCATGGTTATCCCTGCAAGTGCAAGGGTGCCTCCGGGACGAAGACGCTTCAATGCAGCCGGGACTAAAGGTCCTGCGGGTGCGAAAACTATACCCGAATGTAACGGTTCAGGTGGTTTATCCTCCGCTGTACCTGTCCAGCATGCACCCATCCTTCCGGCAAGTTGTCGGTTGGCGGGTGTTCTGGAAAATACATAGACCTTCATACCCAGATAGACCGCAATCTGTATGGTTACGTGTGCGGAGTTTCCGAATCCGTAAAGACCCAATGTCTGCCCCGGTTTTGCTTCCGAGAGCACGAGGGCGCGGTAACCTATAACACCACCGCACATAAGGGGTGCGATCTGGGGATCCGGAATCCCCTCGGGCAAAGGATAGGCTGAATCTGCAGGGACTATGACGTATTCCGCATACCCCCCGTCAACGTGGTATCCGGTGAAGCGTGCGTTTCTGCAGAGGTTTTCCTTGCCTTCTGCACAAAACTCGCACTCCCCGCAGGTGGAGTACAGCCAAGGTGAACCTACCCTTTGAGTAATCCTTTCAGGGTTCACACCTTCTCCCACTTTGTCTATGTGTCCCACTATTTCGTGTCCGGGTACCAACGGCAACTTTGGCAAATTAAGATCACCCTCGACGGTATGCAGGTCGGTGTGACACAGACCGCAGACCGAAACCTTTATGCGAACCTGACCAGGACCGGGTTTCGGGTCGGGCAGTTCCACAAGTTCCAGCGGATTTTCCTCTATAATCGCAGGTTTTGACAGTTGCATTGCTTTCATATCAGCATCCTTGATAGCAGTTTAGATGAATCATGCAGAAAGTCAAGAAAAAAAGACGGCCTCAGCTGAGGCCGTCTTAAACTTTCATCGGGTTTTATCTGGTGAGTATTACCTTTCTTACCAGGGTTTCGGCAGGGGTTTCCAATCGTACGAAATATAGCCCGAGGGGCATATCTGCATCTGACCACTTCGTTTGACCTGCACCCTGAAGGGGTTCGGTATAGACCCTGCGTCCTGAAGGATCGTAGACGGTAAGGTTACCGGTTTGTCCGTGCGGTACACTGTAGTTAACTACACCTTCATCGCTTACCGCGAGCGCCTCGAGCCTAACCGGCCCGTCGATCCAGCCTTCCAGGCTGCCGTCATTTGCAACTACGGTGTAAAGTATAACCGAATCTTGCCGGAGTTTTGAGCAGCGCAGCGTGCGTGTCCAGATAATCGTTACGTTGGTATCACCGGGCTGGGCATCTTCGGCAGGATATATCCGGGCAAAGAAGGGTGTGTCAATCCCCTGAGGTATTACCTCCATCAGCTTGATGTTCCAGGGTATAGTGTCGATGTAAGCGGTGTCCCATAGCTCAGCTCTCCAGCCTTCACCGAAGGGCGGGGTTCTGAGATCGAGCCAGAAGGAGTCGTCTTCGTCGCCCTTGTAGTAAAGGGTAAGAGGGTACTCGATGTAGGAGTCCTTGGATACTGTCTTGAGGCTGTCGGGATAAAGGCGTAGGTCGAAGTCCAGGGGCCAGAACTTCAACTGTATCCTTTCGAGCCATGGTAACCAGCAAGGTCTGCTGTAATGGAACTCGGCACGGTACTGAACGTAACGCCACTTCAAGGATTTGGGATTTGCATATTCGTTTTGAACTTCGTACCAATCGGTCCAAGAGCTGTTAACGACCGAGTCCGGACCGGAACGCGTGCTGAAGGTTATGTATGAGTTTTCCGGTTCATAGCCTATGTAAGTCAGTTTACCGTTTTTGGTGAAGTTATAAGGATCGCTATCGAAGACGTTGGAGTAGTACCATGCAGTAAAGGTTCGATCGTAGACGTTGCCTGCCTCACGGAAAACCCCGTGGTGATCATAACCGTCATGATCTAGGAAATCAGCTGAGGTGTAGTCAGGACCCCATAAGATAGGGGAACGGCCTTCAAAAGGCGTTCCTGAATTATGTGCATTTAGAAAGATGTCCAGTGAGCCGTCGAAGTTGAAGTCCGCTGTGAATCCTCCCGTGCCGTCAACAGGTATGTTCCCAAGGTTTT